>CANQCC010000026.1 GCA_947589635.1 uncultured Clostridia bacterium
CGCCCGCATCCTTGAGGAGTTTTACGACTATTTTGTCGCCCTGCGCGGAATTTTCCAAGAGCCCGCGCACTCTCACCTCGCCCGCAAGCGCGCCCGCGACGAGCAAAAATCCCGCGGAGGACCAGTCTCCCTCCACGTCGAAATTTTTGGGCATGACGTACTTGCATGAGGCGGGAATTATAAACTTTTCGCCGTCTTTCCGCACGGATATGCCAAACTTTTCAAGCGTGGACAGCGTCATGTCGATATAGCTTGCCGACGCCGACTTGCCCTCTACCTTCAGCGTGCTTTCGCCACCGAGCAGAGGAAGCGCCATCAGAAGCCCCGTGACATATTGCGAACTTACGCTGCCGTCCACCTCGTACTTCCCGAAGTTTAGCTTGCCCTCCGTTCGGAGCGGCAGGCTGTCCTCTCCCTCGCGCGAAAACTTGCAACCGTGCCCCTCAAGCGCCTTTATAAGTCCGTCCACAGGCCGTTTGCCAAGCCTGCCTCTACCCACAAATCTCGCCTTTATCCCAAGCGCGCAGACTATGGGCAGCAAAAATCTCAAAGTGGAGCCGCTCTCGCCCGCGTCAAGCGTGATATAGCCCTCGCCGTCCGCGTTTTCAGGCGTTCTGATGGCCTCGACGCAGCGTTTTGTGGCGGCGACGTCATCGCCTCCGTCCACGTCTATATCGCCTCCCGCAAGAAACGCCGCGATGAGAGCCCTGTGCGCGTAGGATTTGGACGCGGGGGCCTGCACTTCGCCGCGCAGCGCGGATCTTTTTATTTTAAGGTCTATGCTTTTATCCTGCATATTTTCCTCTCAGGCGCCGATATATGCGGAAAATTCCGCAAGCGAAAACTTCCTTATTGCGCAGCCGTCCTCTGTCACGACGACAGCGTTTACGCCCTTGGAGTCCGCCTTTTTGTCCATCGCGAAAAAGCGCTCGAGGCCGTGAAGGTCGACGCCGTTGTCGTCCGCTCCCGCGATCTTCAACATCTCGCGGATCTCGTTTGCGCGGGAGGAGGATATTTCGCCCGCCCTCAGCGCCGACGAAGTCATAACGCCTATGCCAATCGCGACCGCCCTGCCGTGCTTAAGCGTATATTCCGACCTCTTTTCAAGCGCGTGCCCCACGGTGTGTCCGAGGTTCAGCAAACGTCTCATGCCGCTTTCAAGCTCGTCGCGGCAGACGATTTCCGCCTTAAGGCTTATACATTCGGCGATAAAACTCACTACATCCGCATGATTTTCAAGAAAATAAGGTTTGAGTGAGGGTTTTATCACGGCGTACTTGACGCCTTCGCCAAGCCCCGCGAGATATTCGTCCCGCGCGAGAGTTTCAAGCGTATCTACGTCGATTATGACCGCCTTGGGCATGTGGAAAGCGCCAAGCAGATTCTTTCCCGCCGCAAGGTCTACGCCGGTCTTGCCGCCCACGCTGCTGTCTATCATCGCAAGCAGCGTCGTAGGGACTTGCACGACGTCGATCCCGCGCATATATGTAGCCGCCGCAAAGCCCGCCATATCCCCGACGACTCCGCCGCCGAGCGCGACCGCCGCGTCAGTGCGTTTCAAGCCGCTTTCCGCCATGAAATTGATTATTTTCAGATAGTTTTCGGGGGTCTTGGCGCTCTCGCCCGCGGGCAGGACAAACTTGAATACGCAGCCTTTGCCGTACGTCTTCTCAAGCGAGGCGACGACCTTATCCGCATACAGCCCGTCCACGTTTTCGTCCGTGACAAGGGCTATTCTGTCCGCCCTCAACATAGGGCTTATAAGCCTGCCGATATCGTCAAGCGCCCCGCGCGCGATGTACGCGTCATAGGGGTTTATGCAATTTATACGGACAACTTTCATTTGCTCTCCTTTGCCGACCTGTCCGCGGCGTCCTTAAAGGCGTTTCCCTCTTCGAGCAATCTCAAAAGGCGTTCCTTATCCCCGCTCTCAAGCGCGGCGCGATATTGTTCGAGCTCCTTTTCAAGCCGTTTTATATCCTCCAAAAGCGCGTCGCCGTTTGCAATAAACAGGTCCGTCCACATAGGCGGCGCAAGGCGCGCCACGCGCGTAAGATCGCAAAAACTGCCCGCGGAAAAGCCGTAATGCCTTGCCGCCTTTTCGTTTTTGGCGTAGCTTGAGGATAGAATGTGCGCAAGCTGAGAGGTATACGATATCATCTCGTCATGTGCGAGCGCGTCGCAGACGGAAATTTTTTCCACTCCCATCAACGTGTACAGCGCCTCCGCGACCTGCACGGCATAATCATCCTCAAGGATGGGCACAAGCACGGCCGCCGCGCCTTTATACATGCTTCCGCTTGCATAGCATATGCCGTCCTTCTTGCCGTCCGTCTCTCTTCCCGCCATGGGGTGAGTGCCTACAAAGTGCAAAGCCCCGTACTGCCTCTTAAGGATTTGCATCTGCTCGCAAACTCCGCGCTTTACTCCGCAGACGTCCATGACTACGGCGCCGTCTTTAAGCCTTGGCGCAAAGTCGCGCATAGCGTCTATAGTTCCCTTCTCATCAAGCGCCAAAATGACCGCGTCATATTTTGACAGATCCCGCAGATTTATTTTTGCATCGATATATTTAAGCGCCGTCGCCTCTTTAACGACGTCTTCTTTGACGTCATATCCGTCCACGACAAGCCCCGCGCCCGAAAGCGCAGCGGATATGGAGGCGCCCATCATGCCGAGCCCAACCACGCCCACGCGCCGCACGTTAAGTTTGGATATCAATGCACTTTTGTCGATATTATCCATAATTTCGATATTCTGAACGGCTGAATTATTTATCTCTGACCTTGCCGACCGCGGGCAGCATAAGGTCGATCGAGTTTACGACGTCCGCAAATTGATCCGGCCTTAAAGACTGCGCGCCGTCGCACAGCGCGTGGATCGGGTCGTTGTGGACCTCGATTATAAGACCGTCGGAGCCTGCGCCTACCGCCGCGAGGCTGAGGGGTTTTACAAGCCGCGATATGCCCGACGCATGGGACGGATCCACTATCACGGGCAGGTGTGTGCGCTCTTTCAGCACGGGAATTGCCGAGATGTCAAGCGTATTGCGGGTGTAGGTCTCGTACGTGCGTATGCCCCTCTCGCACAGGATGACGTTGGGGTTGCCCTCCGACATGATATATTCCGCGCTCATAAGCAGCTCCTCTATGGTGGCGGCGATGCCGCGTTTGAGAAGGATGGGCGTCTTAAGCCTGCCGAGGTGCTTAAGAAGGTCGAAATTTTGCATGTTGCGCGCGCCGACCTGAATTATATCCACATCGTAAAAGTCGTCGATATGTTCCTCGCTCATGATCTCGGTGACGATGGGAAGTCCCGTCTCCTGCTTTGCGCGCCTTAGCAGCTTAAGGCCCTCAAGTCCCAAGCCCTGAAAGGAGTACGGCGAGGTGCGAGGCTTGAACGCGCCTCCCCTAAGCACGGTGGCTCCCGCTTTTTTGACCGCCATGGCGACCTCGATTATCTGCTTTTCGCTCTCCACGGAGCATGGCCCCGCGATAAACTGGAAGTGCCCGCCGCCGAATTTGTGCCCCGCCACGTCGATGACGGTGTCCTGAGGATGAAATTTACGGTTGGCGTTTTTATAGGGCTCCTGCACGCGCGTGACGCTCTCGACGATGTCGAGTGTGCGGATAAGCCCGATATCCACCTTGGACGTGTCGCCGATAAGTCCTATTATCTGCGAATTTTCGCCCTCGCTGCGATATACGTCAAGCCCGAGGCTCTTTATCCAGCGGATGAGATTGTCAATTTGCCGCTCATCCTGATTTTTTTTGACGACGATTATCATATTCACCTCATTTTCCGCAAAGTCTGCGGAGGTCTCGCGGGTTTTCGCCTGCCGAAGGAGCGCTTTTGCGCCCCGTCGCGGGCATAGCCTTACGATATCAAAAAGTCCGACGCGGTTTGGCGGCGGACTTTGTTACTTTTCCAACACCAAACGCGACTACGCTTCGTAGCCAAAGTAAAAGTAAAATGCGAATGATGCCATATTTGAACTCATACTTGAATTTTACTCCATATCGACGGCGTTGTCAAGCTAAATATACAGCGTTTTCGCGCGCGCTCTGCCCTCCCGCGGAGTTTCATACACAATTTTCTTTATGACAAGCGTTGACAAACAAGCGGACGGAGCATATAATTATCACGACAAACAGCAATATCCTTGGATTGGTTATCCAAACCGGCGGTAATGCCTTTTTTAAGGATGAGTCCGACAGCCCCAACAGTTGATGCGGTGAGATCCCGCAACCGCCTGTCAAGTCAGAATGGGAAGGAATTTGAGTGCGCAGGCGTACCTGTGCGCGTTCCTTCTCCCCTATGGAGGAGATTTTTTTATGAACGGAGCAAGATTTGTCAAGTTTTCCGCGCGCGCCGTGGCGTACATAGCGCTTATGACTGCGCTAACATATGTCGGGACGATCCTCGGGTTTTCAAGCGCGCAATTCTACTTCAACCTGTCTGACAGCGTCATACTTGTATGCGCCGCGTTGTTCGGCCCTATCCCCGCGATGATAGCGGGAGGACTGGGCTGCTTTTTGGGCGATCTGACCGTATACCCCGCGACGATGCTGTACACGCTGTTTATAAAGGCGCTTGAAGGGCTGCTGGCGGGCGTGCTGTTCAACCTCGTGTACAAGCTGACGGACGCCATGCTCGCAAGAGGCCTCGCGGGAGAGATGAAGGCCTTCATGCACAAGGCAAAAGCGAATGAGATATCAAACGAGGAAATGGAAGCATGCGCGGCGGACGCGATATCCGCTTGCGAGGCGTCCCCTTTGGAAAGTGTGAATATGTCCTATGAAGACGGCAAAATATATGCCGTCCCCAAAAGCTGCGATACGGACGGACAGCCCGCGGACGACAAGACGGATATTCCTCCCGAAAACGGCGAAAACGATCTGTTTTACAGTGCAAGCGTTACAAATGACAGCGATAATGATCCAAATGACGGCGAAAGCGTTACAGATAACGCCGCTATTGAGAAAACTTCCTTGCTGAAAAGGCGCGTGACGGCGATAAAAACCGCGCTTACGCTTTGCGTGTGCATAGTCGGCGGCGCGCTGATGATGACGGGCTATTTTGTGTGCCAGACCTTCTTTTACGGCACGTATGCGTCGGCGATGATAGCGCTTCCTCTTGACGCGGTACAGGCGGCGTGCTCGTCGGCGCTTGCGACGGTACTTCTTATCCCGCTTGACAAATTGCGCTCGCCCATATTCAAAAGGCGCCCGCGCGGCGAGAAGTGACGCCCCTCAATTGAAAACGTCTTCTTGCGCCAAAACTTAAGAACTGTTGCGCTTCACGTCCGGGCATGTTAATGCGCTTAAGGTTTCACCCTTATAAAAACTCCGCTTTGTATGGATAAAAAAATCGCCTTCCGAAAGACCTCGGAAGGCGATTTTAAGTTTGCTTTACAGCCGCCCATGCAGGTGCTCTATCGCCTGCTGATTCAGCGTGAACACGGACGCGGGAGTGATGTTCGCGGTGTTCTTATAGCAATACATTTTGATGTCAAGGCCGTTTCTCAACATGGTCGACAGCGACTTCAGGTTGTTATCGGGAATGGTCATTTCCTTTGAATAGATGCAATAGAATCTGTCGTCCTCAATCGATATCTGCGCGAAAGACTTTTCCATATTCGGGAAGCTGTTTCCGGATGTGATAAATCCCATATGGATGTACGGCTCTTCTTTATAAATATATCTGCCCGGCGCAAAATCGGGATGGCCCGAGAACATCGGCCCGGTCAAAGTCCTTAAAAGCTCGTCAAATTTATCGTTTCCCGTCATTATGAGGCTTGCGTCGCGCGCGTTCTGCCAGGCGTACAGGTCGAGGAAGCCCGTCTGCTCCAGCGAGCTTACCCATCCTCTCGGGACAAGGTTTTCCTCCACCCACTGATAGCTTTCCGCGCGGCTTACGCTCTCGTTTGAGGTGTTTGCCGTAAACCTGCCGTAGTCGTTGTCAAGCACCGCGTAATCCTCGTAGGAGAGCGAGATGCTTGTGCCGACGACGGAGGTGAACACGCAATTGTTCACCTTGAGATGGCTGAAGAACAATCTGTCGCCTATTACCCTAGCGTACACATACATTGCCGCTCTTGCGATGTTGCGGACGATGACGCCATCCATCGCGATTTCGCTGTTTGAGACTGAAAATCCGCCGTAGGCGTTTTCCAGAATTGAATACTCCACTCTGACATTTACCAGCTTCTGAGTATTGTCATAATAGTACGCCGATTCGAGCACATATCCGTGCGCAAAGCTGTCCATATCGACGGTGTCCCTGTTGGCGCACGCCCTTGCACGGACGTTGCTTATGGTGACGTCGCTCCAGGACGCGCAGACGAGATAGGAGTTCCAAGCATACATCTGGCTGTCCGTCGCGCTGAGCATGTGATCGTTGCCGTAAAGGTCGCCGTAGACCTGGAAGTTATATCCCGAGGAGTTGTTGTCCCAATTGACTTTATATTCCAACGGTATTGCGATATCCGACACAAGAGTTATGGCATATCTCGTCTTGCTGCGCGGAGCATACGCGACATAGTACGTCGAGTTGTTTGGCGCCACGATGGATTCGGTCTCTTTGGGCGCGATAAGGTTGCCCTCTTTGTTGGCGTACTCCCACTGCAGCTTGCTTGCCGCCTGAAATTCGTCAAACGTGGACACCTGTACGCCGTACACCGCGTTTATAGTGACATATGCCACGGTGTGCGTCTGCACGCCCTCGTATCTCGGATATCTTGCGCTGACCTTGATCTTTATCGGCACGACGCCCTTGCCCTCGAGCTTTTCGCCTATAAAGCGCAGCCTGTTGGGCATATCCGCGTCGAACACCGCGTATTCCGCATACGCCTTGTCCACTTCGAACTTGTAGGAGCTGTAGAAGTACGCGAGGTCTTCCTCTGTTGCGTTTTCGGGCTCGCCGTGAATGCGGATGAGCGTGGAATTTCCTATGACTTCAAGCGGATCTGCTGCGCCCTCTCCCGCAAATACGTCGGAGGCGAAGACGGTCTGCTGTGCAAGTCCCACCTCAAGCGAGGAATCCGACGTGAGAAGTTGCAGCGACGCGACCTTCGTCTGCACGTTGATTATGGTTGAGCATTGCTTATCGCCAAGTTTAGCCGTGATAACGGCAAGTCCTCTCGAAAGTCCCGTGACTTCGCCGTTTTCGTCCACTGTGGCTACGGTGCCGTCGTCGGACTCCCAAATGACGCCCGTGGGCTCGTCGTCTATAAGGTCGCTTCTGAAGACGGCCTTGAGGCGCAATTTTATGGGGCTTATCGCAAGCACGAAGTCTCCGTCTTTTGCGTAGTTGTAAAGCTCGTAATTTTGGATGACTATATCGTCCTCTTCGCATACGCTTACGGCAAGCGCGCCGCCTTCTTTGAGGGCTATCTTTGCGCTGCCCGCGGTTATTTTTACTCTGTCCTCAAGTATCTCGCAACCGACGCAGCCCGCCTCGTCTATGTTGTCTTTATCTATGCCGAGCGCCTCGAAGGTGACCTCGTTGGTATGCACGGTCACGCTGTTGCCAAACAGCCTGCTTGCGCCGTCCGCGACGTTAAGCGTATAAGTATTGCTCTTTACCACGCCATCCTGCCTGTACTTGGCGGCGGTGGCGGTGATGTGCGCAGTACCTTTGCTAAGCGCGGTAACGACTCCGTTTGCGTCCACTTTTGCGACGGCCTCGTTGTCGCTTGAATATTCCAACTTTTCGACGATACTGTCAAGAGGAGTGAAGCGCGCCGAAAGCCTCTTGCTTTCGCCCACGATCAGCGTGCTCTCGCTTTGCGCGTCGAGGTCGGTTATCTGCACGTCTTCCACCGTGAAACCTTGTACGGTGACTCCGAAGTTTTTGGACACCGTTTCGGCGTGCACTTCGATGTTGAAATAGCAATACGCGTTGATGACAAATTTGCCCGAGGTGTTTATGGCCGCCTCGTTCCCGTTGTCGTCGATCAACATCGCCGCGGGAGGCACGGGGGTAAGCCCCGTCTTGTCGGAGGCGTTTACATAGTCGTCGTACGACTGCTTATACTCTTCGTCGGTGCAGACAATGTTCTTTATCTTCCACTCTATGGTGTATCTGTTTGCCTTTTCGGGCATGACCACGACGTCCACAAAGTCAAGAAAACTGTGTTCTACGCCCGCGATATCCTTAAGTTCGAACCCGAGGTTGCGCACAGAGCTTCCCGAATCTTTATACTTTATTGTAAGATCCTCAACCGCGACCCAAGCCTGCAAAGACAGGAAACTTGACACGATCGCTATTATAAGAAGGATTATAATAGGAATGAGGATAAGAATTCCGATCATTACTTTTTTCATATGTATCCTCCTTACGGCACAATGTCGAGGTACCGCTTGTCAAGCCCTTTGAACAAAGCGAGCATGCTAAGCGCAAGCACTATAAGCGATACGCCCGTCAGCAACAGGTAGACGTTGCCGAGGTTCCCCTGCGAGGAGAACACCTTGCCGCCTATGGATATAGGCAGGAAGTTGCAAACCATTATCACGACGCCGAAGACTATCGCGATGAAGATGCCAAGCACAAGGGCAAGCGCGACGTTTTTGTTTGCGCTTACCAGCTCGCCGTCGCCCGAAACGTTGAATGTAGGCGATTTGATGTCCGCCGCCATGCAGAGCGCGGTGAGGCTAAGCACCACTATCTCGCCTATACCCCAGATCGCCGCCGCGTCAACGGGAGTCAGCGCATGTCCGCCCGCGTCGCTTGTATAGTAGGCGCCGGATATTATGGAGCTTATCGCCACGGACAGCGTCGCCACGATCGAGTACAGCAGGAATTTGACAAGTATCTGCGTCCTGAACGACACGGGCATCACCTTTGTGAAGTAGAAACAGCCGCCCTCGCGCGATATGCACGTGGAAGCAAACGACACCGTGACCGCCACAAATATGACAAGCACCATCATGTTTATGCCCGGCATTATCGCCGCGCCTACCGTCTCGGTGCCCATAGTCGCCGCAAGCCTGTTGCAGAAGAACACCATTATCGGCGCCGCAAACGCCATCGCAAGATATTGGAAGGAGTAGTTGAAACTTCTCAGGATCAGGAAAAACTCCTTGTCAAGCAGCGCGTGCACGACGGATCTTTGCTTGTCCTTGATCTTGCGCCCTACCGTAGCCTTCTGGCTCTGGATGCCGTAAAGTATGGTCTTATAATACTCGTGCCCCGTGATGAAGTACGCCGCCACGCCAAGCGCCGCCGTCATAAGCGCAATGTACAGGAAGCGAAGCGCAAGCGCGCCGCCCGTCAGCGACCCGTAACGTCTGCCGTTGATAAGCTCCGCATACCATCTGAAAGGATAGGCGCCTTCGGCAAACCTCTTGTACCTTGCGATCATCTCGGGCGAGAATATGCTCTGTTTGGAATCGCGCATGTAGGTCAGCACGTTGCCAAGCGACACAAGATAGATTATAAACGCGAGGCAAAGCAAAATTATCGTGATGATAAGCACAAGCACAAACTTGTTTTTGACCGCGTTCATCAGCTTCATGACCGGGACCGCAATTATGTTCGCTATGAAAAACGGAACAAGCGACGACAGCAGCACCACGCCGATATAGCTGAAGTAGTCCCCTACGGGCGCCTTTGTGACCGCGCCGAATGTGACGTAAAGGGGCAACATCATAAGCGTGCATACGACAAGATTGTGCAAGAAACAATATATCGACTTGGACAACAATATCTCCTTGCCGCTGACCGGGAAGCGCAACAGCAACTCGTTATCGCCGTTCTGATACAGGTTTTTTATCACGTTGCCCGTCGCGACTACCGACGCGATAAGTATCGTCGCCATGGAGATTATCACCAAAAACTCAAGCCTTAAGTGCGACCTCTCCACGAAAATGTTGGTAAGATAATACATTCCGAGCAAAAGCACAGCGTACACGGCGAGGAAAAATATCACGTTCATCGCCTGCGACAGCCTGTACTTCACTCCCCTCTTGTGGGTAGTGCCGAAGCGCGATTTCAAGTCGAGCCTGAACAGCGTCCGGACGCTTGTAAAAGAAACATCCTTCAGCATAGCTCACTCCTCGGCGGGCGTTTCGCCCTCTTTTTCATCGGGTATCATGTCCTCGGCGGACAATGCTTCGGGTTCCTCCGCCTTGCCTGTCGTCTCCTCGGCGGGCGCATCCTCATGCGTTTCTTCGGCCGTCTCCTCTGCGCGTTCTGCACTTGCGGGAAGGTCGGGGCGCATGTCCGCGCTCTCCTGAGCGACGTAATCCTCAAACAGACGCTCGTCGTACGTGCCCGTTATACGGAAGAACTTCTCCTCAAGATTATTCTTGTTCTCCTCGTTGTCCGCAAGGTCGATGAGGTCAAGCATATGCCCTTCGTTGACTATCGCGACGCGGTGGCAAAGCTTCTTGACAAGGTCGAGGTTGTGGCTTGAGAAAAACACGGTGTTGCCCTTTGCGCAATGCTCTCTCATGTGCGCGATGATCTCCGCCGTGGACTGCGGGTCGAGGCCCATCATAGGCTCGTCAAGCACCCACAGCTTGGGCTCGTGAATGAGCGCGGCGATGATGCAAATCTTCTGCTTCATGCCGTGAGAGTAGCTTTTTATCTGCTTGTCCATCGCAAACTCGAGGCGGAAGAGTTTGGCATATCTGTCCATTCTCTCCTTTCTCAGCTCGGACGAGACCTTGTAGAGATCCGCGACGTAGTTTACGTACTCCCTGCCCGTCAGTTTTTCATAGACCGAGTGGTTGTCGGGGACGTAACCCATGTTCATCTTCGCCTTGATAGGCTCCTTGACGATGTCGTATCCGCAAATCTCTATCGTGCCGCTGTCAAACGGCAATATGCCGGTAAGGCATTTTATAGTCGTACTCTTGCCCGCGCCGTTCTGCCCGAGAAAACCGAATATCTCGCCGGGACGAAGCTCAAAAGAGATGTCGTCCACCGCCACGCGGTCGCTCTTTGGATAAATTTTTTTAAGATGGCTTACTTTAAGCATAGTTATTTCTTTTCTCCTTATGATTTTTTATATCGAAAAACGACGCACCGCACAGTGCGCCCGAAAAAGGCCAAAATTTATTGTATTCGTACGGGACTTATCCTCAGATATGACGAATGATACTGCGCGCCCAGCACAAAGCCGTCCACCTGCCGCCTGCAGACGGAGACCCTCCTTGCCGTCGTCGAGGACTTGATACGCGTCTTGTACGCCATGTCCAGCACAAGGCATACGATAAGCGTCGAGGCGACGTGCAGCCACAAAATTATAAATTTAAGGTTGAATCTTAAAAGTCCGGCAAAGCTTACGCCGATTATGTTTTCCCTTAAAAGAGCGAAGAATAAAAGAGAGGTAGCGACCACGGTCACCGCGCTTCTGATACGCTTTGGCAACAGTCTCAAGAAGAATACCGCTGTCGCGCAAATCATCACGACGCCCAAGCTTTTGACAAGCAATACAAAGACGTCGAGAAGTTTTACCACGAATGTCAGGCTGTCCAAGATCCTCTCCGACAACACAATATACTGTGTCGTATAGCGTTTTTCGCCACAATTATAGCACTTGAGACATACCCTGTCAACAAAATTGCCCATAATGCTACGCGCGCACGCGCGCATACACATAAAATTTGTGTACACGCGCACGCGCGACTGACTTTGCGGGCTATATTTGGATACAGCTTAAATTTTATTATTATCGCGTTATCGCGCGACGATTCTCAATAAAAGTCGCTCTCCTCCCGCCGCCACTTAGCAAATCGCGCTATATTTGGCAATCTCCTTCTTCGAGGACGGCGGCTGCCGATATGTCGCTTCCTGATGCAGAAGTTTCGTCAATGTTCTCTTCGCCGATAGGCTGTTCTTCCTCTCCCATATCGCGCTCGTTTTCCCCGTCTTTCGCGTCGACGTAAGGCGCATTTTGCAAACCATGTTCCATTTTGCTCGCCACGTCAAGCGAATTTAGCTTTTTGACGACAAATATCATTATCGTCGCCGTAATTAAAAAAGCTACGGCATCTGCAACGGGCGCCGCCCACACTACGCCGAAAACGCCGAGGGACAGCGGCAGACAAAAAGCGAACAGGATCACCAATATGTCGCGCAAAAAGGCAAGCGGCGCGGACAGCGCCGCATATCCCACCGACTGCAAAAATATGGCGCACACCTTTTGAAGGCAGGTGAGGACAATAAACATCATGTATATCCTGATGCACGGCAAGGCGAATCGCATGTATATCTCGCCGCCGCCCACTCCGCCGTTTGCGCCGCCGAACATGGAGATAAGCGCGCGTGGAGCGGCCTCTATTATCACGGTGCAGACAATGCAAATGCCCGTCGTCCAAAAGAGCATAAGTTTCAGCAACTTTTTGACTCGGTCGTAACGTCCCGCGCCGTAGTTGTACCCCACAATGGGTTGCGCGCCCGCCGCAATGCCTATCGCCACGTTGATTATGATCTGGAACATCTTCATTATCACCACAAACGCCGCGAGAGCGACGTCTCCGCCGCACTCTTCGTTCCACCTGTAGCCGTATTTGACAAACAGCACGTTGTTGACGACCGTCGTCGCCACTATGCAAAGTTGAGTGAGCAGGCTGGATACGCAAAGTTTGCATATCGCGCCGAGCGCCTTGAAGTCGGGAATAAAACTTTTTGGGCGCAATTTGAAGTTTTTGCTCTTGAAAAGATAGGCGATACTCAACAAAAAGCTGATAAATTGCCCTATTATCGTCGCGTACGCCGCGCCCGCCATGCCAAGTTTCAGCGCGTATATCGCGATTGGGTCTCCGATTATGTTTATAACCGCACCCGCGACCATTGCGACCATGGCGTATTTGGGCGAGCCGTCCGCGCGGATTATCGAAGCCAAACAGCTCTGCACAAGCGCAAGCGGTATCATCGCGTAAATGATTACGCCGTACTCGTGCGCGTAGCCTATATTAGCCTCTGTGCCGCCAAGCAGCATCAGCAGTTTGTCGCCCGCGATATACGCGACTGCAATGAGCGCGCAGCCCGACAAAAACGTCATCAATATCGCGTTTGCCACGATCTTGTCCGTCTTTTCGCGCTCCCCTCTGCCAAGCGATATGGACATGCTGGCGGCCGCGCCGTCGCCAAAAAACAGCGACAGTCCCCACCCTACGACCGTTATTGGAAAGACGACTCCCGTCGCCGCGTTGGCAAGCGGTCCAATGCCGTTGCCCACAAAAATTTGGTCGACGATGTTGTATAGGCAGGATATAACGAGGGATAAAATGCAGGGGATGGCAAACTTCGCAAGCAACTTGCCTTCGCGCTCCTCCAAAAGGTACTTTTCTTCCATAAAGCCTCCAGCGGCACAAAAAAACGGCGTTTGCTTGCCCACGCCGCCAAACATCGACGCATGCCCGCTCCCGTCCCGTATCTGTTGACAAAAGAGTGCAACATGTGTCGTTTCAATTTGATTTTTTATATATTTTATAGGCGAAAATCCAAAAAGTCAACTGTAGCGCGCAAAGTGTATGGCAATTTTTTTCAGATCGCGGGCGCAATTTATCCTGATTTTTTAACATTACGCGCGTTTCGCTTGACTTTTTTGCGCGCGTAGGTGTATACCATTTTGACGAAAAGAGGGGTTATGTCGGCTACGCTTATATCCGCATCTCAATATTTCGAGATT
>CANQCC010000027.1 GCA_947589635.1 uncultured Clostridia bacterium
TGCAATGGGATTGTTGAAAAACGTCTGCAACAGAAAGCCCGAGATCGAAAGCGCTCCGCCGAGCAGCAGCGCCGCAAGCGCCACAAGCTCTATCAGCATGACCCACCAACGCTTTTTTATGGTTTCGCGAGCGTCCGCGGCAAATTTTTTGAATTTTTCCTTACTTAAATTTTCCTTTGAAAAGAGTGCCATTCTCAATTATTGCCTATCTTTGGGGCGGTTATCGTGACTCCCGCCGGGACAAACAGAAACATATTGTTTCTCAGTTGCTTAACGCTGCCGCCAAGCGCATAAATAGCGCCGCTTAAAAAGTCGAGTATTCTGAATACGGACTGCTGGTTGAGGTTGGAAAAGTCGACGATCACCTGCTCGCGCATCCTCAGGCGATCGATGAGGTTCTGCACGTCCTGATATGTGCGCGGATAGCTTATCGCGACGCTGCTTCCTCCCCCGCCGTACATCGGCACACTTTGCGGTTGATATCCGCCTGCGGGGCGATAATCGCTTTGATATCCGCTTTGTTGTCCGCTCGCCCGACGATCTCCGCCGCGGGGAAAATCGGAATATGCGCGGGAGGAGTCGTACCCTCCTCTTGCGTCGCCGAAGCCTCTTCCGCCGTCTCTGTTGTCAAAAAAGTTTCTGTCTGCCATATTGCCACCTTTATTTTGTCGCGTTGTAAATTTGTCTTTCTCCGAAAATTGCCCTGCCTATGCGGAGCATGTTCGCGCCGTTTGCAAGCGCTATCTCAAAGTCGTCGGACATCCCTGCCGACAGATACTTGATATCCGCCCGCGCGGTCTCTCTTTTAAGGGCCTCGAAAAGTCCGTACAATTTTTTGTAGAGCGCGTCGAGTTCTGCATGATCCAAGCCCCTTGGCATGACCGCCATAAGCCCGCAAAGCCTTATGTTGTTAAACTCCGCAAGCGAGTCGGCAAACGAAATCAAGTCCCGCGGGGATACGCCGCCCTTGCTGAGTTCCTCGCCGACGTTCACCTCTATAAGGCAGTCCGTCGTAAGTCCCGCCGCCGCCGAGCGACGATCGATCTCGACGGCAAGCTCCCGCCTGTCGAGAGAGTGGATAAGCGACGCTCTTCCCACGACGTATTTGACCTTATTCGTCTGCAGCCTGCCGATCATGTGCCACTCTAAGTAAGGGTCGTACTTGTCGACTAGCTCCTGCGCGCGGTTTTCTCCCATGATGACGTCGGGCGCGTAGGCGTGAAGTTCGGATATGGTCTCCGGCGTCCTTGTCTTTGTGGCGGCGACAAGTTTTGCTCCCGCCGCAGAGGCAAGTTCCCTTATCCTGTCGAGCGCCTCAAAATAGATCATTTTACGATCTTTTCCTCGTTTTTGCCGCTTACTG
Organism: uncultured Clostridia bacterium; assembly: GCA_947589635.1. GTDB lineage: Bacteria > Bacillota > Clostridia > Christensenellales > CAG-917 > CAG-475. The sequence continues at coordinate 1,364 of CANQCC010000027.1, forward strand.
TGTTGAAAGTCAGCGAGCGCTTCTCACCGTCAAGCTGATAGTCTATACGGATGACGTCCTGATTGATGTATTCCGCGCCGAGCACCTTGCCGCTAAAAGGCTCGTAGCTTTCAAGCAGCAGCGCAAGCATATCCTCGCCATATTCTCCCACGTCGTCGCTCACAAACAGCACGCTGCCAAACATGTTGTTTATCTTTGCAAGCAGCTTCTTCTGTTCAAGCGTATATTTCGCGGGTTTTACGCCGCCGTCGCGCAGGAAGAATACGTCGGGATCGTTTGCGAATATCCTGCCGTTGAGATGACGACGGAAAATGGCGTTGTTCATGGAATTGCGCGTGGAGATAATCTCCTGATTTGTAAGTTTGACATAGAATTTGTCCTTGAAGCTGGTCTCGGCGTCCGGCCCTATGCGGCAGGCGTCCACGACTCCGAACGCGGGGCCGAGAGGCACGCCGCAGCCGAGGATAAGTTTATCCCTGCAGCATTCGCGCAAGAAGTCCATCGCCTCGCACATGAGCTGTCCGCGCGTCTTGCCGTTTCTCGGATATATCGCCGCGCTGTACAAAAAGTCGAGCTTTACCATATCGAAGCCCCACTCGTCGAAAACGCGACGGAAAAGATCGCGGATATATTCCTTGACCTCGTCAAGTTCGAAGTCAAGCGCATAGAAGCCTCCCCAGGCGATGCCGCTCGCAATGGGTTTGCCCTTGGCGTCGCGGATGAGCCATTCGGGATGTTTCTTTATTATCTCCGCCTTAAGCTCCGCGGCGAAGGGAGCAAGCCACAATCCCGCCTTCAGCCCCTGCGTGTGTATCTTTTCCACAATAGGCATAAGCCCGTTGGGGAATTTTTCGGAGTCGAGCGTCCAATCGCCCACTTTAGTCTCGTAGCCGTCGTCGATCTGGAAGATGTTTGCTACGCCGTCCGCCCTCTTGAGGTTCTCGAGGTCGCGAAGGATTATCTTTTCGTCGATGTCCTGATAGTAGTTGTACCAGGAGGTATAGCCCGCAAAGTGTTGCACTCTGCCCGTGCTCTTGCGCGGATAGGCGGCAAAATATGCGTCGAAGGCGGCGTCATATCCGCCGACATACTCCATAAAGTCAAACAGCTCGTACTCGCCCGAGAGGTTAAGCCCGTCCACGTCCTTCAGCGCGGCGAAAACGTTTTCATGCAGGTCCGCGTAAAACACCGTATAGCCCGTCCTCTCGTTGAGAGAGCCGAACAGATCCACCTTGGCGCCGTTTCTGATGTACGTGTATGTGAAGCTGTGATAGAGGTCTCGACCGTATTGCGTGAAATGATAGTCTCCGCTTGCGCCCGCGTACTTGCGCGCAAGAGGTATCATGTTGCAGATCGCCGCAAGTCCGTGCTGCTGCTCGCCGTGTTTATACTCGCGCGAAGTCGTCCAGGACTGGAAACCGTTGACGTAGACCGCGTCGCCGTTTTCAAAATACCTGTCGTATATGAGCTCCGCAAGCGTAAGTTCCACCTCTTTGTCCGAGCGTATCGTCATGTGGATCCTGCCATCGCCGCCGTCCTCGCGCACGGACACTATGCCGTCGCTGTAACCGTCGCCAAGCCTTACGCCGTCGATGGAGAGCGAGCTCTCCTTACCCTCGCACTTGTAGGCAAGTTTAAGTGTAAATTCTTTAAGATTCATAATATCCCCTCTCCGCGGCACGCCGTCGCGTATTATTTATAGATAATTTATTATATAACATAAACTTGCGCTTGTAAATAGCAAAAACGCAATTTTAGGCCGCTACTCCGCCATTTTGGGCTTGATTTTTGCAATTTGAGAGGAAAAATCAATAAAATCCGCATGGAATCGGCATAAGATACGCTTCATGCGCTGCGGCAAGCAAAAATTTGTTGCGCTGAAAGGAATATCTTTTCATGTTATATTCACAGATAAAGCGCGGAAAGGCGACATAAAAGCGCGCCCGCGGACGCGCTTTTTCGATATGTCATAAAAATTTCCGATTGTCACGAGTTATATGCGATTATGCTTGTTGTAAGAAGAGTTTCGGCGTCCCTTCGCGCAGATATACATTTGCCAATCGCCGCAATGCCCCGCTTGTCGCGAATAATGTACGCCTATACTCGTCTATTGCTCGTCGTCGGGAAGAGTTTCATCGGACGCGGGAAGCTCGTCGCCGGGCTCGACCGTGGTCGGCGCATAGAAATTTGCGCCGTCATGGCGTTCTCCCTCGCGCCGGAAGCCGCGATATTCCCCATCGTACGCATGCGAATAGCCTCTCCCAGCAGATTCATACGGATATGAAGACCTGTTGTTTCTGTCCCCTTCAAGTTCGAGCTTGGATATGGACACTTCGTACGCCGTTCTTTCTTCCACGACGCCGTCTTCAAGCTGTTTTTGATACACGCGGGACTGGATCCTACCCACGAGGCGCACTTTGCTTCCCACCTCGAAGCCGCCCGCATATCTCGCGTTTCTGCCCCAGGCGATCGCCGGGATATAGTCCGACTTGTTGTAGGCGCGGTTGACGGCGATAAGCAGGTCCGCTATCTCGCGCTTGAACGGGGTCTGCCTGTAGACGGGAGGTTTGCAGACATAGCCCTCTATCTCTATACAGTTAGGGTCGTCCTCGTCGGGAGGCGCAAGTTCTCTGACGAAAACTCTCAGCACAAGTTTGCTTTTGTCCCCGACAAGTTTGTTGTAACTTCTGAATTGTCCGATAACTCCGAGGGTAGCTCCCACCGAAAGGTCGGCGCCCTCCATAAGTCTTTCGGATATAGTGACCGGGATCAGGTCGTCCTGTCCGCTCAGGCGTTTTACGGCGAGCGTAAGGTCGTAAAAGCCCTCCCCCATCATCTCGTGAGAAAATTCGGGTTCGCTTACTATCTTCCCCGTAAGGAACACCTTATTGTTCTGCATCTGTTCGTAGCTCATCTGTCCTCCGTTAAGCCTTGCGGCTTAAATCAAATAGGTTTTATTGGGGCGTCGCCCTCATTTGACATCCGCTCATGCGGATCTGTGTTGTATTCCGTTGTTATCCACACTGTAGCCCTCCGTCATTACAAGCTGACTGAGCGCTACAAACCTGAATCCGTTAGCCTTAAGTCCCGTAAGCACCATCGGCAGCGCGTCAAGCACGTGGTCGGAGTTGTTGTGAAACAGCACTATATCCCCGCTTTTCGCCTTTGGCACCACTCTTTCGTAGATCTGCTTTGCGCTCAGGCCCTTCCAGTCGAGGCTGTCTATGGACCACTGCACCTCGACCATATCCATCGCCTCCACCGCGGAGACAAGCCTGTCGCTGTAGTCCCCGAAAGGCGCCCTGAAATATTTTGGAGTTATGCCTGTAAGTTCCCTCACGCGGTCGTTTACGTACTCTATCTCCGCCCTCATCTCGCCGTCGCTGAGTTTTGGCATGTTCAGGTGATTGCGGGAGTGGTTGCCTATCTCAAAGCCCGCCTCGGCGATCGCCTTTGTCTCCTCCTCGAACTTATCTATCCAGAATCCGACGAGGAAAAACGTGCCCTTCGCGTCAAACGACGCCATTATGTCCAATATTCCTTGCGTCTTGTCCGCGCCCCACGCCGCGTCGAAGGTCAGCGCGATCACCTTGTCCTCGCCCTCCACGGACACGCCGTAGACCGGGATCTTGCGGGAGGTCTTCCCAAAGAACACCGCCGCCGTGGACGTCGCCGCAAGCGCGCTTATCACGACGAGTGTCGCGGTAAGAAACGCGGCTATGCTTACAAGAGTTTTACGCTTCAGCGTCAGGAACATCTCTACACCTCAATTATACCACCGTCGTCAAGAGTATTTTGACAAATTTTGCAAAATGAAGGCGACTTCGGTCATTTGAATACGCGGGCGAGCCGCATATCCCACTGAGGAAATTTATTCATGAGCGAGCGATTTTATGAGCGAGTATTTTTTTTCAAACTTTCCGGGTTTGACTTTATGGGATGTAAGGCGTATAATTTATCTTATGAAACGTATTCCGACAAAAGAGAACGGATTTTTCAAGCGCCTTGTCATCAACATTCCTTTTGTGTTGATAGTCGCGCTTATTGTCGCGTGCTTTTTTGCGGCTGCAACTTTGGTATTTTACGGCATAGTGTGTACCGTGGCATTCAAATCCGCCATGATATGCCTCATTTTGCTTGGCGCGGCGTTTATTCTTGCCGCGGCGGGATTGGGACTTATCCTGGGGTTCAAAGCGTACTATAAATTTTACGACCGCGTGATGGGTTGGCAGTACGTCGACACCGCCCATAAAGAGGAAGAGACTCCGACCTCTTCGGTAGTCTCCGACAAAAAGCCCATCTCCTCATACTTCACCCTGTCCAACATATCCCTCGCAATACTCGCCGTGGGCGCCGTGCTTACGATAATTTCCGCCGCGCTCGGCAGTATAAACCGCGAAAATTGGGTCAAGGCGATAGGTCCTTACAGGGAGGCGCACGGCTACTATGAAGACGTGCACCGCCTTCTGCCCGAATATCAGATAGAAAATATCGCCACGCACAAATGCACTCTGACGACGATAAACATCGACTTCAACGGCAAGCAGGCGGTCATTATCTACACGACGGAGCAGGAGCGCCTCGGCAAAGTGAGCGTCGTCGCGTATACCGCGTTTGAAGGACAGCTGTCGTTTTCGATTTCAAAGGATCTGACTACCCTGTCTCTTGTCGAAAGTCCCCCTCCCGATCGCAGGAAAACGACGCTTGACAAGTTGCTTTTCTTTGCCGACGACATTCTCAAGACCATTCCTTCCGAAAATCAGGTGCTCATCTACGTGCCCGAAAACTTCAAGGACGACATTAAGATAGTCGGCGACTATATCGTCGCAAAAGATTGATAGCGTAAACAATATATCATTCGCGCAAAAAAATATCAAGCGAAATGCAAGATACGTCGACTTTTAAGAAAAGACGGGGTTTTGACCCCGACTTTTTAATGTTTATGCGTTTAGAATATCGAAAATTAAAGGGCGTGCAAATTTCATAATCTCGAAACTCCGACGATTTGCAAGACTGGGATACTATTTTTTAGGCGGGCGACGTCCCGACTTCGGTACATATTAAGCCTGCATTTTATTAAGTTTAGCGCCGCTTTTGAAGCGGGATAAAATGTCCGTCCCAAAATTCGCGGGAGGCCGCTCTTCCTTCAAAGAAGCGTTCTTTATAAGACGGGAAATAAGCTCGCCGTGCCCTATGCCCATCCCCTCGAAAAGATAAAACGCAAGCGACCCCGGCACGGTGTTTATCTCGTTTATGTACAGTTTGGAGGAAACGTTATCAAAAAGATAGTCCGCTCGCACCACGCCGTCGAGGCCAAGTTCGCGATATATCCGCTCCGTAGTGGCTTTGACGATCAGTTCCGCGGCGCCTATGTCCGCGGGGATGACGTGTCCTCCCCCGCTCAGCTTCCCTCCGTCCGTATACTTGTCCGCAAAGCTCAAAAAATCGCCCGAGGAGAGAGGCTGTTCGGTCTCGGATACCACGATTTTGTCGCCGTCGCGAAACGCCGCGCAATTCACCTCGGTAAAGTTAGTAAGCATGCGCTCGACGACCGCCACGCTGTCAAACCCGAACGCCACTTCAAGCGCCTCTTTAAGCTCGCTTCGATCGTGCGCCGCGCTTATGCCGATGCTGCTGCCAAGCCGCGCAGGTTTGACAATGAGTGGATAGGCGTCTTCCTCAATGCGCGCTATCGCCCCGTCAAAGTCCGCTTCGAAGTCTCCGCGAGTTATCTCTACATACGGCGGAACGTTTAGCAACATATCCGAAAAAATTCGCTTTGACATGCACTTATCCATGCACAGTGCGGATTGAAAGGGCCCGCACGAGGTGTACTTCACGCCGTTATACTCAAGCATGGCCTGCAATATTCCGCCCTCGCCCTCTCCGCCGTGGCAACAGATAAGCGCCGCGTCGGGCACAAATTCCCTCTTCAGCCTGTCCCTCTTGAGCGTATACAACCCGCCGCTTATAAGATACGCCTTTTTGTGCGCTGAGGGATCGAAGGGCGCAAAGTCCCCAATTTTGTCAAGCCCTCCCACATAAAAATTGCCGTCATACATGTACACCGGCATGACCGCGTAGCGCGCCTTGTCCACAGCCGCAATCGTCTGCAGCGCGGTTATAGTGGATACGTCCCTTTCCACAGATCTGCCGCCGAAAAATACCGCAACCTTCTCTTTCATAGCTCTCCTCATTTCATTTTATGAACAAAATCACATATGTGCTTTGAAAAAAATTGACCGTGTTTTGCGAAAAGTATTATAAAAACCTGCGAATTTTATAATACTCCTATCGCTTTTCGTCGTAAATATCCGGCAAATCGTTAAGTATAAGCAGCGCGTCTCCAGTCTTTAGCCTGTTGGAAAAATCTCGCTCCGCCAAAGCCAGAGAGTCGTATATGTGTATCTCGCCGCCAAATCCGCCGTCCACAAGTCCGCGGCGGATCGGGTCCGACCTTTTGGCGCCCACAAGCAGCGCTAGGTCGCAGACTTCCGCCATCTTCTTCCCCAATTTGTAATTCTCTTCCGATTGCTTGCCGCCAAGCTCCACAAGTCCCGGTGTCAGCACCACCTTGCGCCTGTCGAACATCTTAAGCGCGTCAAGCGCGCACGCCGCTCCGTCGGGATTGGAGTTGAAACTGTCGTCAATTATGACGATGGACTCCGTTCTGATAAGCTGAAGCCTGTGCGGCACGGGAGCAAGGTCTTCGATTGCCGCAAGGATATTGGGGACTTCAACGCCAAGCGAGTACGCCATCGCCGCCGCAAGCAGGATGTTTTCGACGTTGTGCATGCCGATAAGCGAAGTATACGCCTGATATCTCTTCTCGCCGATCGCAAGCGTAAAACTTGTCCCCATCTCGCCCATAGTCACGTTTTCGGCGCGCACGTCGCCGCCGTCTATGCCCGCAAACAGCGCTTCGGGGGCGTTTTTCATGCCGAGCAGCGCCTCTTCCGCCCTGTTTTTGACCTTATTTGAGATCACACACAGTCCGTCTGCGCCCACGTCGAGGATCTTGCATTTTTCCCTCGCGATATTGTTCTCCGTGCGGAAAGTCTCAAGGTGTTGGCAATTTATCCCCGTAAGCAGCGTGAATTTGGGGCGCACAAGGCGCATGAGTTTTGATATATCGCCCACCCTTCTTGCGCCGAACTCGGCGATGAAGACGTCGTGAGTGGCGTCCAACATCGCGACGCTTTTACAAATTCCCATCGGCGTATTGTAGCTTGCGGGCGTGGACAGCACGTTGAATTTTGTTGCCAGCATAGCGTGCAGAAAATTTTTAACGGACGTTTTTCCATAGCTTCCCGTCACGGCGATTTTAATTATATCCTTTCTCGCCGCCAGAGTTTTGCGGGCGCGACGCATATAGCGGATGTTGTTAAGCCTCTCGAAGACGTTTATTATGTTTGCGGAGGCTATAAACATGAGGGGATACACCACGGGAAAGGCGAACAGCACAAGATATCTCAGATATTGTTCGGACAGCGAACTTGTCGCCGCCGCAAAAGCGACAAGCGTGACGGCGCTTACGAAAATCGTAGTAAAAAGCAGGCATCTGACCGCGCGCTTTGTATATTTAAGCGGCTTTTTTCTGTCCGGCAGATCCTCCATAAAATACATTGCGAACTCCGCTATGAAGAAGAACAGCACGGTCACGAATCCCCAGAACGCTCTCGTCCCCAAAAAGTAAAACGCTAGCCATATCCCCGTGAATATCGCGACGGCGCAGATGTCGAAAAGATATACGAAACTCAGCCTTCTCGACTTGAAAATCTCCCTCACGCGGTAGTTGTCCTGCTGTATCGCGTAAAGATACGGGCGCGTCATGAAAAACGCGTCGAGCGCCACAAGCACCGCATAAAACCAATCTCCCCTAAGCAGAGTCATTACTCCTCCGTCAGCCGTCGATAAACGCCTCGAGCACGGCAAGAAATTTCCCGCTGTCCTCGGCGTACGCAAAGTGGCCGCCTTCAAGCGTGAAAAGAGCGCTGTCCGCAATGCGGCGGGAAAATTTTCGCGCCATGTACATGGGAGTCACTCTGTCCGCCTTTCCCCAAAATATTGCCGTAGGGATAAAAATGTTACCAAGCAACGGAGTTTGATCATAATTTACCACCTTTTTGAAGGTCTCTTTCATGAGGGGCGAAAGTTTTCTGAAGTCTTCGGAGCCTTTAAGCCCCTTAAACCCCAACTTTTTAAGCGCCTTATGCAGCCATATCCTCAGATAGTATCGCGCTCCCCTCCTCGGCTTAAGCCCCGCGCTGTCAACAAGCGCAAGTTTTTTTGCCATGTCCCCGTACTTTGCGGCGATCTCCAAAGCCACTCTGCCGCCGAAGGAGTGCCCCACAAAGATCCCCTCCTTCACGCCTAGCGCCTCGAGCGTTTTTACGGTCTCGCGCGCGTAATCGTCCACTCCGTACGCCGTCGCGGGCGGATCGCTCATTCCAAAGCCCGCAAAATCTATAAGCGTCACCCTGTGCCCGGCGGCAAGCCTGTTCGCGGCAAACAAAAAGGCGGAGGCGTCCGCGCCCCAGCCATGTAAAAACACCACGTCTTCCCCGTTACCCGCGCCGACGGCGTGAATTTTGCGCCCGCCGACGTCGACGAATACGTCCTTGAAATTATCCTTTCTCAAGCCCTCCCCTTAGGTCGAGCGCGTACAGAAGCGCGTCGCACCTGTTTTGATAGTACTTCTTTCGCACTCCCGTCCTTAAAAATCCGCAACTCTCGTACAGCGCTATCGCGGGCGCATTGCCCTCGCGCACCTCAAGAAACATGCGGCAAAGTCCCATATCTTTCGCTTCGTTAATAAGTCTTAGCAAAATACTTTTGCCAAGCCCCTGCCCGCGCAAGTCCGCTCTCACCGCGACAAACAGGACGTCCGCCTCGTCCGCCGCGCTTCTAAGCCCGCCGTAGCACGCCACTTTTCCGTCCTCAACGCCCACGATTAGGCATGAAGACGGCTGCTTAGTCTCCGCAAGCAGCGCATTTTCGCTCCAGGGCTCGTCCATAGACTCCGCCTCTATCGCGGCGACCTCGGGAATATATTTTTCGGACAGTTTTTCAAACGTCATCTGCTTCCCTCTCCGCCTGCGATTTGCGCATATAAAACGGCTCGAGCACCGCCGAAAACATATTTTCTTCCGCCTTTTTCGCCACAACGTCGGCAAGCGTGGCCGCCGCGTCCCCCAGCGGAGCATATACCGCGCCTTCAAGCGCCTTGTCAAAAGCGGACGAATAGAATGCCGTTTCCAACGTTTTTCCGTCTTCACAACGCGCGGCGTATACGTTTCCTCGTCCTGCGTCGACCGCGGCGACTACCCGCGCCCTATTGTATGAAATAAGGTCGAATGATGTGACGGATACTCTCTTCGCGCCCGTGGCGAGCGCAAGCGCGGTCATAGCGGCAACTCCTATCCTTATCCCCGTGAAGGAGCCGGGCCCTACGACGGCGGCAACGACGTCAAGCATATCTGCGGTGACTCCGCCCTCCTTAAGAAGCTCGTCCACAGCGGGCATAAGCATCGCGGAATGTCCGCTTTTGCCCACCTCAAAGCTCTTGTAAAACCGCTCGTCGCCCTTTATCAGCGCAAGCGTAAGCCGTGTGGATGTGGTGTCTGCCGCCAAGCAAATCATAGTCTCTCCTCATTTGCGAAGTTTCAAGCGATCAAAAGCTCTTCCCCCGCCTCGTCCGCGAAATTTTATGTGGATCCCTTATTTATCCTCTTTATCTACTCGCCGTCTTCGGCGGATAAATTTTTGTCGTCGACCGCGCCGTCCGTATGCCGGATATGCTCTTCTTTTTCCTCGCAGTCTGCCGACGGGATATGTTCCGCCCTCTTTTCGTCGTCCGAAAGCGTTATTGTGTACAGGCGCTCGTTTTCGCCGTCCGCGTATTCCGCCTTGATCCTGATTACTTTGCCGGGCAATGTTTCAAACTTATTCCACTCTATCACGGTCACGGCGTCGCTGTCGAAACAGTCCTCTATCCCCAGTTCGGATATCTCGTCCTCGCTCTCGATCCTGTACATATCGAGGTGGTTGAGTTTAAGTCTTCCGCCCTCGTAGACGTTCAATATGCCAAACGTGGGACTTGTCACCTCGTCCTTTATGCCGAGCGCCGCGGCAAGGCCCTTTGTAAACGTGGTTTTCCCAGCGCCGAGTTCGCCGTCGAGCAAAATTATCTCTCCGCCCTCAAGCTCCTCCGCAACGCGGTCGGCAAGCGCGTACGTCTCTTTTACGGAGCGCGTCAAGTGCGCGCCGTTTAGGCCTTCGACCGACTTTTTCAACAAACTTACACCCTCCCAATGCAGCAGCACGCTCAGTCTCTTGTAAAGCAGGAAAGTGAGCAGCGAAACTATTATACATCTTAAAAGGTTGAATGGCAACACCCCAAGCAACAAATAGAACGTGTAAAAATTGTCCTCGTTTATCCCCTTGTACAGCGAGCCGAGCATTTCCACCAGCCCTTTGAAGTTGCCTTCGAAATACAGCTTTGTGTAAAACGGCACGGAGATGAATCTGTTGACGACAAGCGACAGGCCGGTCAGCAAGACGCTTCCCGCGCACAGCCCTATTATCGCCGCCTTGATGCCGCTCTTCCTGCTCTGTTTATCCTTCCGCGCGCGGTATACGACGGACGCGGGCAGCACGAACGCCACGCCAAGCAACATATCCGTAAGCTCTCCGACATACATCGTAGACGTCAGCGGCAGTTTAAGCAGACACTTGAAGATTATCACGAGGCAGCCGCTTATCGGGCCAAGCGAGAACCCCGCAAGCAGCGCGGGCAGCTCGGATATCTGCATGTCGAAAAAGCTCGGAAACATAAACGGGAGCTTGACAAACCGCCCGAGATAGTAAAGCAAAAAGGATATCGCCACAAGGATCGCCATTTTTGCGACGTACGCCGCGGAAAATCGCGGACTTTTGAAGCGCTTTAACTTATTGATAGCCTCTTTGAAAAACGCTCTCGCGCCGCTGTTGACTTCATCCACATTGCCGCCCTCGTCGGCAGTAGGCATAGTAATTTCGCCGTCTTCTGCCGCATTTATGGCGTTTTTGCCCTCATTGGCTGTGGAGATAACGTTTTCGCCTTCATCGGTTGAAGATACTTCATTTTCACCCTCATTGGCCGAAAATACTTCGTTTTCGCCGGCGTCGGCTGCCACATTCTCTTTTGAGGCGCCGGGGGCTTCGCTGATTTCGCAAGCGGATACTTGCTCGGGCAGCGCATAAGACGCGCCTTCCCGCGTTTTGTCTTCCAAACTGAATTCTTCCATAAAAAAACCTCCTGCTCGGGAGGCGCACGGCAAATATGGAGTTTGCCGCTTCTCTCATCCGGACTGTACCGTTGGTTTGGGAATTGCACCCAATCTGCCGTATTGGCTCGCGGACTTTACCGCCAGTGAGGAATTTCACCTCGCCCCGAAGCAATTATATGTTATACCCGCTTTAGGCGCGTGTCAACCGCTTTGAAAAATTATGCGAATTTTTTTGAGATTTGCACACGCTATGCATATGCAAACAGTTTATATAACGCAAAACTACGCATACGTCAGCGCTATGGAATGTCAAAACGGATATCATCTCGAGCGGAACATCGGCGATATGTATCTTGATTTTGAGGATATTCCCACTCCGCTTCCCCTCTTCCCGGGCGGCGACAGCGGAGACATGACTCGCATGCCGTTTGATGGCGAATTTGCCCCAATAGAGCCTATGAAAGCGGATGAGGTCGACAAAAACCCCAAAGAGAGCGGCTCGGGCGATGAATCGCCCGAAAACGACAATAACGGAGCGTCCGAAAACGACAAAGCGGACGAGAACTATGACGGGCAAAATGGCAATGACTATGGCGAGCAAAACGACGAAGGCTCCGACAAGCAAGATACGAGGTCGAAAGTCGACAAGGCATTGGCTATCGCGCTTTCAAAGCAATACGTTACGGCGGCGCGGGCGTTGGAGACGGACGGAAAAATCCTTATCGCCGTGTTGACAAAACCCTTCTATCTGAAAAGCGAGAGAGACCTTGCGCGCTCTGCGCTTGAAAAAGAGG
>CANQCC010000028.1 GCA_947589635.1 uncultured Clostridia bacterium
GTCCATCTTAAGCGACGAGTTTAAGCAATGGGCGGCGGACAAAGTGAAGGTTGGCGGCAAGGCCATCCCCTGCATAAAGAAGTTTATCGACCTTAAGATCACGCTTAAGTATTGTCTGTCCGACGAGCTGTTCGCGATAGACTCCGCGGAGGCCGAGAGACTTGCGGAGGGCGAATCCGAGATCCCCGACGGCGAAGAAATCTTTATATACTTCTTCAACACGGGCAGTTGCAAGCGCAAGTACAGGCAGTTGGAGAAGTATCTTGCCGGCGACGGCTATACGGACGTCATGTCCATAATCTACGGCCTCGGCGCGCAGATGAGGGACGTCATCATAAGAGAGGACGATATAGAGTGCTTCAAGTCCAGATTCGAACCTATCAAGCACGCGTACGGCGAGCTTGTAGAGCATATCTCCAATAAAAATTACATTGAACAAATAAACGAGGTGAAGTGATTATGAAGAACGACGAGATCATCGCAAAGGTTATTGATGTTGAAAGCATTATCCAAACTAACGGACTTGAGGCAAACAGCCGTTTCGAAGCAAAGTATCTTCAGTCGCACGGCTTTGGCGCAAAGGCAAGGGCGGTCGCAGACAAAGCGCTTAATAAAATGCTCGCCGTCTGCCGCGAGGGCATAAACGGCGGATTCAATTCTAAGCGCGCAAGCGCCATAGAGGACTTATCGGATATGGTCGTGAAACTTTCCGAACTCGACGACGGCAAAATCAAAAAAATAAACCAGATAGAAGAAAAATTGGAGGGGATAGAAATGTCTAAACTCAGGGCGGATTCCGTGCTTAAATTGAGCGAACTTATCGACTACGTAGTCGACACGAAGGAGGCGCTTGACAACCTTACAAACACAAAGATCTCCGGCAAGGACAACTTTGTCGCGGCGGCTATGGCAAACGTGCCCGCCGTCAGCGAAAAACTTGGGGAGCTGATAGACTCGCTGCAGGACGGCAAGATACACGACCTGTCAAGCAAGTCCGCCGCGGATCTGATGAAGGAAATCTACAAGAGCGTGGGCAACGTCAGGACAAATATCTTAAGCGGCAGCGTTTCGGGCTGGACGGTCAAAACGCTCGACGACGCGCTTGGGCTTGTCAACAGCTGGAAGAGCATAATCACATCCTCAAAGCATAAGGACGTCTTAAAACAGGGCGAGGGCGACTTGCACGAAGAGGACGAGCTTGACCGCAGCATAAAAGTGCTTGCCGAAGGGCGCGGACACCTCGAGGCTTTCACGATATTCGAGCAGAAACTCGAAGAAAAGCGCCAGGGACAGGAAAGATTGCAGGACGAGATGGAGGACATCTCCGCGCAGATGGGCGCTATCGACGACTCTTTGACCGCAATGGAAAGCGAGGAGGACGAGGCCGCGGACGCGTTTGAAAACGACGGCAACATCAACAAACTTAACCGCACTATAGAGAGAATAAAGAGAGAAAAGCGCAAACTTGCGGAAGATAAGGCCAACCTCCGCCGCAGATACGAGGCGGACGAGCGCACCAAAAAACTTAACGCCACGGTCATCAACATGCTTGAAAAGCACGTTTACAACCCCGTTATGGAGTATAAAGATTCCCTTCCGTTGCTTTGCGAGGCGGCGTCGTTCATCCCGTACGACATCGTCAACAGCCTGTTCGACGGCAGATTGGTGGGCGAGGATAAACTTGAAGAGTATCAGAGGACGGTCGTCAAACTGAAGATCAAGAAGAACTCCTACGTCAAAGTCCTCGACGCCGCAAATCAGAAGATCAACGCCGCGATCGAACAGCTTGAAGAGTTTGACAAGCAGACGGACGAGATGGTTGAAAATATGACCCCCAAGTATGATTTCGAAGAGGAGATCGGCGGGCAGACTCAGCTCAGCGCGGACGCGCTTGCCATCATCGAGGCGCGCAAAAAGCGCAAAGCTCAACAGACGGACGAGCAAAAGGCAAAACCCGTCAAGAGCGCCATCGACGGCGACTTCATACTTCAGAACGAGGATAAATAAGGCGCTTTTATGGCACTTCAGGACATAATCAACAGCGTAAACTTCGCCTATCGCGCAAAGACCGACGCAAAAAGCCTTGCGGAGGCGCTTGTCAAGTTGGAAGGCGTGCTTGAAAACGGCGCGCTCTCTTCAAGCAACCGCGAAAACGCCGAGGCGCTCTCGATGAGGCTGAGCGGCAAGTTTGAACTGACCAAATTTTTGCTGCAGCCCTCAAGAAAAAACGCCGACCTCGTCAAGCAATTGCTTGCCGAATACGACGAGACCTCAAAAAAGAGCGGGTACGCCAAAACGGCGCAAACGGTCGAGGAAATATCATCACTCATAGACAGGATAGTCGAGGTCATAGGCGACTTGTTTGACTACGAGAGGAAGATCCTCGACGGCGACAGGGCTATGGAGCTCCTCAAACAGGCGCTCGGCGCGGCGGACAGGGCAAGCGACAGGCTTAAAGCCGCCGCCTTCCAGTCCGTCATCGGCGGCAACGTGCCAGTTTTGGACATAGACGAGAGCATAGGGAAGTTTATCTCAGGCGTGAAGGACAGGGCGCAGAGCGCGCTTATTGACGAGACCCGCGCCGCCACGCGCGACGGAGCGCAGGAGATATCCAAAAAATATCGCTCCTACGACTATTTTCCGTCCGCGGAGTACGACGAGGGCGGCAAGGCGAACGCCGTCGTGCTGTCAAGTCCCCTAATCGAGGACGTCAAGCTGTACGCGGTCAACAACAGGCAGGACAGAAACAAAAAGCTGATGTGCATAAACCTCGCGGGGCTTGACGAGGGACTTATCGAGGCGCTTTTCGACAGCCTTGTCGGCGACAATGCCGACGCTCTGTTGCTCGGCGCGGAGACCTTGACGGACGAGGCCCGCATGCGCATACTTAAAGACGCGATAAAACTTGGCAAAAACGGCGCGCGCGCGTTCATCCACGACCCCATCGGGGACGGAAGCCTGTACGGAGAGGCTCTGAAAGCGGCGCAGGAGGCGGGGCTGTCCGTCATGGACGTCAGCTCGGAGTTTATTTCGCTGCCGCCTTTCGCGCAAGTGGTAAGCGAGCTGATCGAGAAGGAATTTATAACCGAAGCGCAGGCGGATATTCTTAAGACTATGCCGTTTTTGGGCTTCATGGGCTTGAACGAGATCGTCGTCGCCGGCAACAAGTGGCAGGACAGAGGCAGACGCATTTCGGAGCGCAATAAGGCGGCAGCAAGGCGCTACCTCGCGCGCGTGAAGGCTCCGTATATGTTTGTCGACCAGGGATGGGGCGACTTCTCGGAGTTTGAAAAGAGCTTGAATGAAAGCGGCGAGTTCGACTATGACGGCATAAAAGAGGTGGACGTCGCAAACGTCAGAAAGATAGTGGAGTGTAAGGCTCCCGTGTTTGCGAAGTGCGGCATGGCGGTCAGATATTGCACGTCCGCGGGCGGAGACGCTTCGGTTTGGGCAAAGCTGTCCCGCGAAGAGATGCTTGAAAGGCTGACTATCGCCACAAACATAGTGTACAGACTGCTTATGGTCCCCACAAAACCAATCGTCGAGCTGCTTGACGACTTGGATAATCCTACCGCGGGCGGGCTGTGCTGCGACGGCGGCAAGGCGATAAAGTATAAATATTCCTGCGCCCTCTCCTACAGTTGGGTCCAGGAATGCGTGGTGCACGAGTGTTTCCACGCTCTGCAGGCAAAGCTGAGAAACGGCGGCTGGTCGCGCTGGTATTTTGACGAGCTTGGCGTGACTCAGGGGCGCGTGAACGAGTGGAAAAAGTCCAACAATATCTACGATCATAACACAAACAGCAAACTGTACAAAGTGCACATCGTAGAGGGCGACGCCCGCGCGTTTGAGTTTGATTGTGCCGTCGGGCGCGATTATTATTGGAACGAGATAGACTTTGATTGATGGGGATATATATCACATCGATCGTACGTCGGTGACGGCATTGCGCCGTAATAACAGGGCGCGATTATTACCTAAACGAGATAGACTTTGATTGATGGGGATATATATCACATCGATCGTACGTCGGTGACGGCATTGCGCCGTAATAACAGGGCGCGATTATTACCTAAACGAGATAGACTTTGATTGAGGGAGAGACTATGGCGGATTATTTGGACGCATTTATAACCGATCTTCTGCACCTCGACGACGGCAGAAACAACAAGCTGCTTGACGTGAGCGCGGACGGAGCGAGAAAGGACGGCGACAGGACGTACGTCCTCACTCGTCATACGGACGATGACGGCGGCGCTATGCTAAACACCATCGCGAGGCGCGTGGGCAAGCTGAGCAACAATACGGTGTTGGATTCAAGCTCGCTCATGAAAAATTCCGCGGTCAACGTCAATGTCGAAAAGTGGGATTGGCACGATCTGAGCGGCGTAAAAGACGCCAAAAAACTTGACAAATTTATCTCCGACGTGTATGCGGCGCTCAATGTGACGGGCAACAACCCGCTGTTTTTGGGCGTGGGCGCGCTCAAGTGGAAGATCGCCGTGGGGGACAAGTCCGAAAAAGTCACTTCGCCGATGCTCATCTTCCCCATACGCCTTGTACGGGGCACGTCGACAAGCCTTGTGGAAATAGAATTCGTGGATGAGGACGCATATTTCAATCCCTGCCTCATCTCGAAGCTCAGAAGCGATTACAACGATTATTGCTCCAAAAACTTCCCGCATCCCAACGGGGACGGGGTAGGGTTTGACGAACCGATAGATCTTGAAAAGCTATCCGACGGCAGCGAATATTTTGAAAAACTTCAAGCGTATCTCGACGAATTCGAGGACGAGGACGGAAGCAAACTCTTTACGCTTGACAAAAACAGCGTAGTCATCGCTCAGTACAGCCACAGCGACTTGTGCATGTACTACGACGTGAGACGATGCAGGGACAGGATATATTCAAATCCTCTCATCGCGCAGGTGTTCGGACAGGAGCGCCGTCCCTCTGCCGAAAAGCCGTCGGGCGGGGGAGACGCAAGGCTTGTGTTGCCCTCGGACAGCAATCAGCGCAAACTTATAAGCAAGGTCGTCGGCGGCGGCTCCATGATAATAAAAGGGCCTCCTGGGACGGGCAAGACAGTGACCATCGCCAACATGATAGTGGCGCTTATGTCGTCGGGCAAGAGCGTGCTTTTGTCCTCCAAAAAGCTGTCCGCGCTTTGCGAAGTGTATGCGAAACTGCCCGAGGAGTTAAGACGCTTCGTCCTGCTTATGGAAGCGGAGACCGAAAAGGCCGCCGCCAAGATAAGCCCCGAAAGCATAAGGCGAGACCTTAAAGATACGCTGAGATATAAAAAGGAATATAAGTACGATCCCGCCGTCCCATCCCTCGTCGACGTCGAAAGAAGAAATCTGTCCGCAGCCGTGTCCGAACTTGAGGACTATTACGGCGACATGTTTGCGGAAGGCGTCGCCGGGATGTCGTACTATGACGCGCTGGATATATACTTCAAACACCCCGAGATGCCCGCCGCGCCCCTTGACGGAGAAGACGTCGCGCTTGTCACAAGAAGCGGCTACGAGGCGTTGAAAAGCGCCGTCAGAAGGATAAGCGCGCTTGCAAAGATCATGGTCGAGGGCGTAAACAACTTGTCCGAATGCGCTTTTGCGGGCATGGGAGTAAGAGAGGACGTCTCGGATATCTCGCGCTCTGCGCTTAAAATCGCGGACGACGAGACCGCAGCGCGTGCGGGGCTGACCCACGCCATACAAAAATATCCCGAAATACCCTTCGCAAGCCTCGACCTCGGCACGCTCATATGCTTGTTGTCGGGCAGGGCGCTTTCAAAAGAGGATATCGCGGCGATAGCGGAGGCGACTTCCTTGCCGTATGGACAAGCCGAGATAAGCGCGCTGAAAGAGAGCTATGTCAACTCGCGCTGCGAGGCGGGCAAACTTATATCCTTCACGCTTGACCCGCTCGACAAAAAATATTCGGGCATGGAAAGCCTAAAGGCGGATGGCGAATTGACGCTCAAACAACTTAAGGATATATACATCAACCGCGGCGCCATAAAGACGACGGCGGGCGAATATCCCGACGACGTGGCTTGCGAGCGCATGGCAAAGGCGGCGGAAAAACTTGAAGAACTTGCCGTGGAAAGCAGGAAGGCGCAGCTTGACTGCAGCCTCGTCTTTGACAAGCAACTTGACGCCAAGCAACAAAAATGCCTTCTAGAGGCGGTAAGCGCTCTAAGTCCCTACTTTGGGCAGGAGAGCGTAAAATTGCCGTTTGCCGCGCGCAGAGTCATAAAGAAACTTTCCGCGCTCACCTCAGGGCAGGGCATAACGGACATAAAGATGATTTGCGCCGTCGAAGCGTACGGGAAGTACGTCTCGGCATTGCGCGAGGCGGAGGCGCAACTGAGGCTTATAAACGCTTGCGTGGGACGCGATCTGTCCGAAGTCGAGCGCGGCGCCGTTTCGCTTATCTTTGCGAGGAGCAGGGCGCTTAAGCTCGGCGCGCAGAGATATATAAGCCTGATCGAGGAGGACTACCGCGTCATATCCGAGGCTTTGAATGAGGCTGAAATATTGTCGGATGATTGCACTATACGGCAGTTTATCGACGCGTTTTGCATGCATAAAGCCCGCGTTTTGCTTGTAAACGCCATAAAGGCGGACCTTGGAGCGGCGGGAGTCGGCATGCCCGCGGCGGACGAGGAGGAGACGGCGGACGCACTGATAGCGGCGCTTGGTTTTGCAAGGCTCGACTGCTATGTCAACGCGGACGAGGAAGGGAAGAAACGTATTATTGCGGCGATATCCGACATCGGAAGGGACGCGGCGGACGCGCTTGAACTTCTCGCGAACGACGCGCAGGAATTCGGAAAAACTTATTTCAAAAACCGCTATACGTCTCAGCCGCTTGCAAGAAGTCTCGACGACTTTGCGCTTTTTGGGGCGCAGGCGAGAGACAGGAGGGTGATCTCCGCCGCGCTCGATTATTACGCGGAGATAGAGGCAAGCAAAAAGCTGCTTGACCTTGCGCCAGTATTTGCTTGCCTCGCGGATGGCGGCGCCCGCGGATACGATACGGCCGAGGATCTCTTCGAGCACAGCTTTATAAAGGCTGTCCTCGACCTCAACTTGCTTAAGCTGGGCAGGAGCGCGTTGGGCCTTGGCGAGAGAGCGGCGCTTGCGATAGACAGATACGGCAAAGCGAGCGACGAGATAAACAAACTCAACATAAAGCGCATAGAAAATCTTTGCCTTGCGCGCGTGGACGAGGACGATTACGACTTTGACTTCCTGTCCGTTGACAAGGGCGCGAGGATGTCGGCGCGCGGGCTGTTCAAAAACTACGCGGCGGCGCTGCTTAAACTAAAGAGGTGCTTTATAATGTCGCCGTCCACGGTCAGCGTCATGCTGCGCCCGGAGGAATATTTCGACTTTGACGTAGCTATAATAGACGAGGCAAGCCAGCTTGAGCCCGTCAATCTGTTGCCCATCCTCATGCGTGCGAAGCAGTGCGTTCTTGTCGGGGACGAATTTCAGATGCCGCCCATCTCGCACTTCAAGGCGAAGAGGCGCGACGTCATAATAGACTATGAGAAGGAACTTGAGATAGACCACGACATATCCGCGCTGTCGCTTGCGCTTGAAAATCTCGCCTTCGACGCGGAGGAACTCACTTGCCATTACCGCAGCAACACCGAAAGCCTGATAGCGTTTTCTCAGCGCGAGTTTTACCCGCATATGCGCACTTTCCCGGCGGCGGTCCCCTTCATGGAGGACACCGGCTTCGAGGACGTCTACGTCGAAAATGCACGCTGCGACGACGGAGTCAACATGCTTGAGGCAAAGGCCGCGGTCGATTGTCTTAAGCGCCACTTCGACAGGTACTATGACGAGGCCGCAGGGCTTAAGAAGTCTGTAGGTATCGTCGCTTTCGGCGAGGCGCAATTAAAGGCCATCCTCAACCTTGTCGCCGCCGATACGGAGCTTGACAAAAAGAGGGCGAACGCGCTTGACAAATTTGACGACGTCGCCGAAAAGTTGATATTTTTCAAGACTATCGAGACGGTGCAGGGGCAGGAGACGGATCACCTTATACTTTCTCTCACCTACGGCGTGGACGCGGACGGCAACGTGCGCAACCGATTTGGGGAGCTCAATCGCGACGAACTTGGCAAGTGCATATTCAATGTCGCCGTGACAAGAGCGAAGGATCGGGTGACGCTTATCCACTCCGTGCGCGCCAACCAGCTTGACGGCTCGTCAAAGATAGGCTACATCGCCGACTATATCCGCCTTGTGGAGAAGTTTGCAAAGCAGGGCAAAGGACAATTTGTGTCCAATCCGTATGAAAGCGGCGCGCACTTTATAAACGACGTGGCAAAGTTTATTGCCTCGCTTGGCATAAGCGAGGACAGGATAGTGACGGGTTACGGCGTGACGGACGGCTCCGTACGCATCCCCATAGCCGTCTTAAGCGAGGATATGACGCGCGCGGTCGCGGGCATATGGTGCGAACTTCCCGTGGGCAAAAAATACGGATATATAGACTATAACGTGGGCTATTTCAACAGCCTTACTTTGAGAGGATGGAAACTTATGCGGCTTTCCATTCACGATTGGTACGACAACGCCGCAGCCGAAAAGCGGGCGCTTGAAAAATTTATAAACACCGTCATATAAAGGAGGATACCACTATGGCAAAGAGCAAACAATTGCAGGAGCCGAAAAAGAGCGATCTCGACAGAGAGACCGATCGCATTATGCTCGAGATGAAGAGCAAGGATCAAAAGCAAAGATTCGATAAAAAAGTCGAGGACATAGCGCAGCGTTGCGCCGACTATATCGATATGTACGGCGAGGAGGATTACCGCTCCTCCATGATGATGTCCTTCCTTGACGTGGCGCTGCTGATGAAGGAATCCATAGTCATGATCACCGACATGAAGGACGCTATCAAGTGCATGACGGACGCCGCGGAGTGCATAGACGGCGTATATGAGGAGTTGTTCACATCCTTCGAGGGAACGCTTGAGAAAAATTACGGCCCCTTTGCGAGGATGAGGCAGAGAAGAAAACTCAGAAAGACGCTCAACAACAACATTGGCAGAATGATCTCCATGACGGACGCGATAGTAGGCGGGCACAAGATGGCGATGTCCATGGTGTCTTCCATGCAGAACATGAGCCTCAAACTGACAAACAGAGTCAACAAGATGAACAAGCAGAATCAGCGCAAAAACGAAAAGTCCGCAAATGCGGGAGTCACCGTTCCCACCGAATCCGCGGGCAAGAAGGTCGTCGACGAGATCCTGAAAAACAGAAAGGCAGGGGACGGCGCGCCTTTCTCAAACGGCGGCACAAATCCCACGCCTACCGCTCCGACGACGGGCGCGGACGTCAAGCCTTCGGGCGGCGGATACGACGATATCCTTTGATGAGGTGACAAATGTCCGATCTTGGAAAGAAAAATCACGCCGCAGACGGCGATACCATCGAAAGTATAAAGCAGCAGCTTGACGAGTGCGTGGCGGAGATAAGAAAAGACCTCGCCAACAAACCCGACATGCAGGATATCGATTCCGGCATAAAGCAAAAGCTCAGCCGCGAGTATCTGAGGGCGTCTCAGCTCGCGAAAAAATTGAGCCAGCGCCATACCGACATCAAACAGTCCGAATATTACGCCGACTTGTATGAGAAACTGAAAAAGCGCGCGACGGACTTCGGCTCCACAGTAAGCAGCAAGACCGCGACGCACACCTTTGACGACATAAAAGGCCTTGAGGACGTCAAAAAAATAGTCAAGAGCTTTATGTTTCTGTCGCAAAATCAGGACCTTCTCAACTACTACAAGATCGAGGGCGGGCTTGGCATGATGCTTTACGGCGCGCCGGGCACGGGCAAGACCATGTTTGCGGAGGCGGTCGCAAACGCTTTGAACCTGCCGCTGTTCATAGTCACCCCCGCGGACATCTTCAGCAAGTACGTGGGCGCTTCGGAGCAGGCGGTCAGACAGATATTCGACGACATAGACGCCTGCCCGGACGGCGCGGTGCTGTTTGTGGACGAGTGCGAATCAATATTCAGCAAGCGCTCGGAAGATACGCAGGACTATAAGGCGGCGGTCACGACGGAGCTTTTGCAGAGGTTGAACGGTTTTGGCGTATCGGGCAGCAAGCGTATGATAATCGCCGCGACCAACCGTCCGGAGCTTATCGATCCCGCATACTTAAGGTATAAGAGGTTTTCTCACCTCGTGCACGTCACGCCTCCCGACGCGGAAGCAAGGCGCGCGATAATAGAAGCCAAACTGGACGGGATAAAGCTTGAGGGCATAACCGTGGACGAGATCGCCGATCTCACGGATTGCTCGACGGACAGGACGAGCGTGCTTGGCGAGGGCGTTGCGGCGTCCGGCGATTGCTATTCGGGCGCGGACATCTCAGGAATTATCGAGGAGGCTTGCCGCCTTGCTCTCGAGGAGATAGAGGCGAGGCATATGACGATGCCCATCCCTCTCACAAGAGAGATGTTTGTCAAAGCGTTCAGCAAAATTAAGCCGTCCATATCGGCGCAAGTGCTTAAAGAATACAACAGCTTCAGATAAATTTCACCCGCCCGCAACAAACCATGCGGGCGGAAATTTTTTATGCAACATACTTTTTGCAAGGAGGTATTATGAATGCGCTTACTCTTGTGCACGCCGTCGCCGCGCGCCATGTAAAAAAGGGCGATATATGCGTGGACGCCACGGCGGGAAGGGGCTATGACGCCGCGTTTTTGGCGGAACTTGTAGGGGACGACGGGCAAGTCGTCGCCTTTGACATCCAGCAAGAGGCCATTGACAGCGCCGCCGCGCTGCTCGCCTCGCGGGGGCTGTCGGCAAGGCTTATAAAGGACTCCCACGCAAATATGGACGCCTATCTTGAAGAGGGCAGCGTAAGCCTTATAATGTTCAACCTTGGCTATCTTCCAGGGGGAGATCACAGCGTCTTCACGCACTTCGAATCTACGCGCGAAGCGATAGAAAAAGGGCTTAAACTGTTAAAAAGCGGGGGTTTAATGTGCGTTTCGGTATATTACGGCGGCGACAGCGGCTATGAAGAAAGGGACGCGTTGCTGCCATATCTCAAGGCGCTTGACGACGGCAAGTATCAGGTTATCGAGGCGGCGTTTTACAATTGGAAGAAAGATCCGCCCATTTCGTTTTTCATCACGAAACTTTGAGAAGCCGCTTGCGCCCGAGGCTTAAATCCGCTCTTGACGGAAGACGACATATATTGTAGAATATACTTATATAATTATCATAGTAAGGGGAAAAACTATGAGGACTAAAAGCAAAAAATTTGTCTGCCTTGCGCTTGCATGCGCTTTGGTCTCGCTTGTCGCGCTGTCTCTTGTCGCGTGCAACGGATCGTTCGCCGGGGATTTGGATATGCCCGTAGGCAGCAGACCGAGCGGACTTAAAAATCTGATAAACGACGCGGATAGAGAAGAGATAGCCTCCGCCATGCAGGCGGGCGCCTCGGAGGAGGCCAAAAAAGAGGCGATCATAAAACTTTACAACATCGCCAACGACGGCAGGATAGCGCAAAACAACTCGCTTGTCATTCAGGAGTCCGTCATGGGCATATGCACTGCGCCAAAGCCTACCACGACACTCGAAGACAGGATGCTTGGCACCGTGCTTATGCACGGTTACAACCTGAGGACGGGAAACAGCTGGTACAACGAATTTGCGGCGCAATCGATTTCCGACAACAAACTTTCAAACGCGATTTTCGGCGCGTTCTCCACGATGGTCAAGGTCAACTATCATCTTGAGGACGAGCCCGACGATTATTATTTTGTTTCCATAACCGACGCCGCGCTTGAGACGAATTGCAAGATATCGCGCTTCCCCTACATGTCCTATCGCCTCATCAAAGAGCCGCAGGCGTATTATATTGAGGAATTCAACTCCCGCATGCACATACTCAAGGCGCCCAACGAGATATGCAATATGGATTTTATGGCGGAGATCATTGCCGACGGCGCCACGATAACGCTTGAGGACGGCCTATATAAAGTGCACTTCAGCGTGGACACAGAGGACGGCGACGATGAACTTCTCAAACAGTGGTATCGCAAGCCGCAGGAGGATATGAAAGACGGCGGGCAAACGATAAAGAGATATCTCAGATTCAATTGCGACTTCGAAGTCTGGAGCAACGGCTACATCAAGAGTTTCAAGGCGGACTACGTGCGCGACGCGGGCTTGGCGAGCAGCATAACCGTGGACAACATGAGTTATATCTATGACCTTGACGAGATAAGCGAAATACTTGAGGACGACTATCGCCTCGACGGCCTGACGGAGATCGAAAAGAACCTGAAATTCAAAACTTTGTACGACCGCATCGAATATTATAAGGAAACCGACGTCGTCAAAGCGAGGCTGTCCCCGCTGTACATCTCGTTTATCGTGATCGCAAGCGTGGCGGGCGCCGCGATAATAGCGGTCATAATTGTGGAAATTCTTGTTAGGGCGGGCAAACTGCCCAAACTCGCCGCAAAGCGCGCCGCGAAAAAGCAGAAGAGACTTGAAAAGAAAGCGGCAAGGAAAGCCCTCAAAGCGGGAATAGCTCCCGAAGCTGCTTTGGGCACAGAAAAGGGACAGGACGATAAGGCGATGGCCCAAGCTGAAAGCGACGAAGAGGCGGACGCAACGCATGACGAGGCGCCTAAAGGCGAGCAAGAGACCACCGAACGCTCCGACGCGGAAGAGACTACCGAACGCCCCGACGCAGAAGAAAGCGCGCCCGAAGACAAGAAATGATCGCATAGATTAAAGGATGATAAGCGCGCCTGCCTGTAGGCAAATATGCGCTTAACTTCCCGCAGAATATAAAAATCAAGTAAAAAAAACGGTTTGGCAATTTGTCAAACCGTTTTTGAATATTCCAAGTTGTGTGTGGGTCAATTTTTGTTGAGCAGGGCAAAGTTTTTCTTATTGTTCTTGTAAAGCCGCTTGAAGACTTTGAAACCTCTGTCGTAGACGCGCTCTTTCAGCTCGAAGTTGGGGGAGAAGCTCTTCGAGGCGGGGATAAACTTTTTGACGTCCTCGAATGACGGGATTATGCCCAAGCCTATGCCCACGCAGGCCGCGGCGCCCACCGCGCCGATATTTTGCGGCTTTTCGACGGTCTCTATGACGTGCCCCGTGATGTCAGCAAGCACCTGGCAGGTGAAGTTTGATTGCGCGCCGCCTCCCACAAAGCGGATGGTGCCCGACGGCGTGACCTTTTTTGCGGACGCCTCAAGCATCCAGCGCTTGTGATAGCAGATGCCTTCCAGCACCGCGCGAATCAGTTGCCGCTTGCCCGTCTCTATGCCTATGTTGAAGAACATTCCCTTTGCGTAGGGGTCTTCAAACGGGCAGC
>CANQCC010000029.1 GCA_947589635.1 uncultured Clostridia bacterium
CTCCCCTATGTGCTTGGGGCGGCGGGAGTTTTCCCCGCGGACGAAAAGTTTGTGTTTGTGCCAAAGGAGCTCGGCGCGATCAGAAACTTCATAAGCGCGATAACTTCAAGCGTGAAAGGAGGGACTCCCGACGATGTCAAGACAGCATGGCTGCACTGCGTGCCAAGCCTCATGCTTTTGCTTGGACTTATATTTGTGCTGATCAACGTCGTCAGGTCCATCGTGGGGCTGTTTGGCGCGATCAAGCCGAAGAGGTATGTCGTTTGCGCGCTTATATATCTGCTTATGGCGGTCGCGGTGCTGATACTTTACCTTGTCGGCGCGCCATCGATAGACATAAAGGCGCAAGATTTTGTAAATGATGTAATAAAGGGATATCAGAATAGCGAAATTTTCGGGATTCTGGTATTCTCGTTGGGATATTTTCTGATATCCACTGTCTGCTCGCTTATAGGCGCGGACAAGTACGGCTATCTCAGGTAGCCCAATAAGGAGAAGATATGGCTAAGAAAGAACGTGTGTATCTCGATCCCGCTCCCGAAGCCTCCCAGAAGATCGAGGACGAACCGATTTTCGAGGCGGAAGCGTACGGCTCGCCTCAGCCCGACGCAGGCTCGGACGTCACGGTCATGAAGACGGTCGGCGTCGGCGGCCCCGTACCCATTGTCGCGCCAAAGCACAATACGATACAGCTTCAGCCCATCGTCGTGCCGCTTGCGGTAGTGCCGTACATGTCTCAGGACAGCGCCGTGCTGCGTACCGAGGGCAAACCCGCGGCGTCTCAGCTTCAGGGCGGATATGAGGAAGCGACGGAATTTAAGAGCGTCCCCGGCGAAAAGGCGGAAAAGAAGAAGAGGAAGGCGCCCGTCGTGCGCATACTCGCTCTTGTTTCGCTGTTGTTTGCGATCGTCGTCACGCTGCCCTTCATCCTGTCCTACTTTAAGGATAGCATAGGCCCGCTCAAGTTTGGGGAGTTCAACGCGATAGGCACGATAGAGGGTTGGGTGCATGGCGAAAAATTCAGCTGGACGCCCATAAGCAATCTGCTCAACATAATTATCATGGCGGTGATATTTATCAACACGCTTGCGACCCTTATAGGGTTTATCGCGGGCAAATATCCTTCGCCGATAAGCTCGATATTGCTGTTGATAGCCTTCGGCTGTCTGCTTGCGGACCTTATAATCGACCTTGTGGCGAAAGATTTTGTCGTCGCGGACAGGATACTGTTTGTGGCGACGCTTGCCGTCACGGGAGTCGCTCTGCTGTTGTCCATAGTGTTTGCGGTGATAATAAATAAACGCGAGGACGAGACGGAGCGCCAGAAGGATCTTGGCATCTGAGCGCGGACAAAGTGCGCGCGTCGGCGAGGCGGTTCGCCTCGCCTATTCATTAAAATCGAACTTTGAAGAGTTGACCTGCCTGTATGTCGTTAAGTCTTGTATCTCTGTCGAGTGGCAGTAAGGGAAACGCCACGCTTATATTTTCGGATAATTCCGCGCTGCTTGTCGACGCGGGGTTGCCCGTATCGAAATTGGAGGCGGAGCTTAAAGAGTTTGGACTTTCGGCGGCGGATCTTGACGGAGTAGTCGTCTCGCACGAGCACGATGACCACATCCGCGGACTGAAGGGACTGGCGAAGCAGGTCAGGGTGTATGCGCATCCTCTCACTCGCCTCGCGATAGAAAGGCGGCAGGGCGGGCTTGAAAACGCCGTGGACGTGGATGATTTTGAAAACGGCTTCAAGGTGGGCGACATAGACGTGCAGCCCTTCCGCATACCTCACGACGCCGCGTATCCGCTTGCGTTCAGCTTTTCGTTGGGATGGGCGCGCTGCAGCGTGGCTACGGACATAGGCACGCCCACGATGGGGTTGCTGAGAAACGTCAAGGACAGCGCCGCGGTGTTGCTTGAGGCCAACCACGACGTGGATATGCTTAAAAAGGGCAGCTATCCCTATCCGCTGAAGATGAGGATATTGTCTGACAAAGGGCATATGTCCAACGCGGACGCCGCTCGCGTTGCGGGCAAACTTTCGGGGCACAGCGAAGTAAAATATCTGATACTCGGGCACATAAGCCAGCAAAACAACACGGAAAAACTTGCGTATGACGCGGTGAAAGAGGCGCTTTCAAACGCGTGCGACAAAAATATATGCCTTGCCCTCGCTCATCAGGGCAGGCGCAGCGAGGTCTTCAGGATATGAGAAGAGAGATAGGCGCTTCGGAAGGCGCGTCCCTATATCTGCTTGCAGTGTGCGTAAGCAACGTCCTTGCGCTGCTGCTTTCGCTTATCCTCGCAAACGTGCACGCGGGATGGGGAGGAATGTCCGCGTTCGATTGGTCGGGCTATGCCCTGATGCAGGTGGGCTTTTTGGGCGTGACTCTCGTGTTTCAGAAGGTGCGCGGGTGGGACTTCAAGCGCGTCGCAAGGCTTGGCGCGCCCGTAAAGCTCGGACAATTTATACTTACGCCGTTCATCGCGATAGCTACTATCCTTGTGTTTTTGCCGCTTGCCAACGCCTGGGGCGCTTTTTTGGACGTCATAGGCTTTAAGGGCGGCGTGGTCATGCCCGATTACTCAAACGTAGGCGTATACTTTCTGTCTCTGTTTATAATGGCGGTCGTCCCCGCCGTCGGCGAGGAGCTTTTGATGCGCGGCGGAGTCTTTTCTTCGCTGTCCTCGCGCGGCGTGTGGTTTGGAGTGCTGATATCCGCGCTGCTATTCAGCCTTATGCACGCAAATCCCATGCAGACAGTGCATCAATTCGGGCTTGGCGCGGTGCTTGCGATCACCGTGGCGCTCACCGGGAGCGTGTGGAGCGCGGCGCTTGTGCACTTTTTCAATAACTTCGTTTCGATAACCGTGACCGCGTACATGCCCGCGGTGGACGAAGCGTATGTAAAACTTGGGTATTTCAATTGGCTGACGGGCGCGGCAAGCGTAGTCGTAGGGCTTTTTATCCTGCTTGCGCTGCTGTATGCGCTGTACGTCATGGGGGAGGGGCGCGCTGTCTCCCCGCGCATAGAGTACGAGGGCTTTTCTATCTACGTCCCCGAAGAGAGCGCTCCAAAAAAACTTTCCCAAAGGCTTTCGGGGCACATAAAGGGCTATTTAAGATTTATCCGCTCCCTATTCACTAAGGAGGGATGGAGGGGACTTACCGCGGCGCTTACAAGGCGCAACGATGTGCAACTTATCTGCTCCCGCGAGGCGCTTGAGGCAAACGGACAGCGCTCCTCGGCGGCGCTGCTCGGGGTATGGCTCGCCATAGGATTCTCGGCTGTGTATTGGCTTGTATCCTTCATAGAGGGACTGATATGAAAGCGGACAGGCGGGGCAGCGTAGGCATAATATATTTCGGCGTAGTGCTGATGACCTTGCTGCTAAGGGTGTCGTCGGCGCTCGACGTGTACTCCGCGGTCGGGACAAGCGACATCGACGCCTACTTCACGTGCGTGGTTCAGATATTGATATTCGGCGTGATGAGTTTGGCTCTGTTTTCACTGACCGTCTCAAGAAGGGAAGGCCTCGGGGTTAGGGGGACTCTCAAAGCGTTCGGCTTTGTCGGGATATCCCGCAAAAACGCGCTGAGGACAGCTGTGCTTGCGGTGTGCATGATAGTCATAGGTTCGGCGTTTTCATACATGTGGCAGCTGGCGCTTGCTATGATAGGCTATACGCACGTCCCGTCGTCCACCGACTACAGCAGCGTAGGGTTGCTGTTCAAGGACCTCGCGCTGACCGCCATGCTCCCCGCCATATTCGAGGAGGTCGCGCACAGAGGGCTGCTCTACGCGGGGTATAAGGAGACGGGTTGGAAGTTTGTGCTTGTATCCGCGCTCACATTCAGCCTGATGCATCAGAACATAGTGCAGACCGGGTACACCTTCGCAGACGGCGCGGTGATGGCGCTTGCGATGTACTACACGGGGTCGATATATCCCGGAATGTTCATGCACTTTGCAAACAACTTCTGGGCGGTGTTTTCGGGATACGCGGCGCAAAACGGCGGAATATGGGACTTCATCAACGTCGCGGAGAGGTTTATGACCGGGACCGCCGCGGGAATAGCGCTCAGCATAGTGGGCGTAACCGCGTGCGCGGCATTGATAATCGTGCTGTTTATAGGCATGCGCAAGGACGCCGTCAAGGCGGGGCGCATAGACCCCTCGCCGTTTTACTCGCCTGCCGAGCTGCCCGACGAGGAGGACTTTGTATATCGGCGCGAGGAAAGAGGAGACAAGGAATATATCCCTTGCGATACGCAAGTAGAGGGCGACTGCGAAAAGGCGGATGCGCTCCGCGACTTGCAAAACGTGGAGAGCTGCGGCAACGAGGCGCGTATCCTCTGCGACGAGAAAGAAGAGGTGCGCGACTACGACAAAGAGGCGGAAAGATTGCTTGAAAACTACGCGTTCGAGGGCAAGGAGCGCCCCATGCGCGAGGTGCCTCCGCTTTATAAGGACATCCCCTTCCTCGTCACCGTGGCGCTTGGCGTGGCGGCTACGCTGTTCTCGTTTGTGTGGGGGATGATAAGATGATGAAAATATTTATCTGCGCCGTGGGCAAAATAAAGGACGAGTACTATCGCGACGCCATAGAGGAATACCTCAAGCGCGCCTCGCGGTACGCCGACGTAAAGGTCATTCAGCTTGACGAGGCTCCGCCCGCAAAGTCCGCCGAGGAGCAAAAGAGGATAGAGGGCGAGCAGATACTCGCAAGGCTTGGCGATATCCCGTTTATCGCGATGGATTCGCGCGGGGAGCTTGTCTCAAGCGAGGAGCTTGCCGCCACTCTGAAGAGATATCGCGACGCGTCGACTTCGGTCGCGTTTGTGATAGGCGGCTCCTACGGGCTGTCCGACGAGGTGCTTGCCGCGGCGAAGGGACGCATGGCGTTTGGAAGGATAACCTTTCCCCATCAGCTGTTTCGCGTAGTGCTTGCGGAGCAGATATTCAGGGCGCTCTCGATAAACGCGGGGTTGCCGTATCATAAGTGAGCTATGTACGACGAAAAGTTTATGAAAATGGCCATAGAAGAGGCGAGGCGGTGCGCGCTTGAGGACGAAGTGCCCGTCGGCGCCGTAGTCGTGAAAGGGGGCGAGGTTATCGCCTCAAGCGGCAACTTCAAGGAGAGAGAAAATAACGCCGTCTGCCACGCCGAGGTCGTAGCGCTGTCCCGCGCGGCGAAAAAAACGGGCAATTGGTGGCTTGAAGGATGCGAAATGTACGTCACTTTGGAGCCTTGCGCCATGTGCGCGGGGGCCATGGTCAATTCGCGCATAGACGCGCTGTACTTCGGCGCGTTCGACGATAAGAGCGGCGCTTGCGGCTCTAAAGTAAACTTGCTTGAGAAGGGGCTGTTCAACCATGATATCGAGGTCAGCGGAGGGCACCTCGCGGAGGAATGCGCCGCGCTGCTTGCCGACTTCTTCAAAGCAAAAAGAAAACAGGGGGTAAAATTATGAAACATCGTATGGCGATCTGCGCGCTTGTTCTTGCGCTTGCGCTATGCCTGCTGCTTGCGGCATGCGGATCCGCCGTCGAACCCGATGACGAAAAGCCAAAGACAGATCCGTATGCGGACGCTATCAAGCCGCCTGCGCTTGAAGTGTACTCGCAAAAGGAGCATGTTGGTTGGGGCGCCTCGCTTGACAACGCGTTTAAGTATCCGCAATATTTCAACATGGGCGAAGCGGCGTTTCTTATTCCCGGACTTGTCAAGGCGGAAAGTTTCGTGCTGCAGGGCATAGACTACTATCCCGCCAAAAATTGGGCGCTGCTAAGCGGCTACGTCAGCCCGAAGAGGGCGAAAAACCCAAACAGCGTCATCTTTGTGTTGGATATGTCCAAGCGGGTCATCTTGAGCGACGGCTCCGTCTTCAGCGGCGCGCTGATAAAGGAGATATTGCTTGACGAGCAGGACGGCGGCGCCTACGAAGGGCACGCGGGCGGCCTTGCCGTGACCCAAAAGAATTTGTGGCTTTCGGACGACGGCAAGCTGTACAGGATATCTCTTTCGGACATAGAGAGCGCCCCCGCAAGCTCGCACATAGCGCTTTCCGACAGCGTATCCGTGCCTGTAAACGCCTCCTACACCTCCTATGCGGACGGAATTTTGTGGGTGGGCGAGTTTGAATCCGCGGCGGACAAATACGTCACGGACGCCTCCCATCATAAGTCCTCTTCTCTCACCGCCTGGACGGTCGGGTATCGGCTCGGCGAGGACGGCGAGGACGGCTTTGACGAGGCCACCGGCTTCAGAACGGAGGCTATGGGCAGCGTAGTCGTCCCCGACGTCGTACTGTGGCACGGCGAAAAGATACAGGGCATGACGGTTGCGGGCAACAAGATAGTGCTGTCGCAGTCCTACGGCAGGACCAACGATTCGTATATATTCATATATGACGATCCGCGCTCTTCGGAAGCTTCGGATAACGTGACGATAGAGGGCAGCGAGGTGCCTTGTTACATCTTGTCAAAACCCTCGCAGACTTTGCTTGCGCCGCCCATGACGGAGGACCTTGGCGTCATTTTCGCGGACGGCGAGTACAGCGTGCTTGTCGCGACGGAGTCGGGCGGATATTATTACTATGGATACGCCAACCTCGCCAAAAATCCCATGGACATGGCGTGGAGGCTGATTATAGCGCAATAAGCGAAGGGGACTGACTCTTCGTCATAATCTTGAAATCATGGAGGTATATGCAAAACGGGGATCGCAATCTGCGGTCCCCGTTTTGCGGGAGCGGATATATATGAAGCGACCGTCGTCTATTTGAGGCTTTAAGTCAAGCCTTGTGCGCGTCAAGGACGGGCAGAGGCTTATTGGGCTTGTTGGGCGCGGCTTTTTTTATACCTGCTCACCGCCGTCGGCAAAATCCACGTACCCCGAATCGGGTATCATGTCCGCAATGTCGCCGGGTCGCACTCCGATGAGACAAGCGGTTACGGCGATGAGAATTGACACTATTGCTGAGACTATGATGGCGATGATCTTTTGTTTTTTATCCATATCCGACCCTCCGAAAAGTAGTTGAGTTTGCTCCCCGGAAGTCCTTCCCGTCCTTGACGATACCACTATAAGCCCGCGCCCTGCCGGAATGCAAAAAATTGTGACGCTTTTTCGCAAATTTTTTTTAATTTGCTTCGCCGACCTCGCATATATTGTAGGTATGTTGAGAACGGTATTTATAAAAAGCGAGGCGCAAAATGCGTCTCTGCTTGGCAAAACGGCGCTTGAACACATGCTTTGCGGCCTTGAGATCGACGAGGCTGAGTTTGTGGAGGAGGACGAGCGCATAGAGGGAGAGTGCGCGTACTTAAGCGCCGATATGCCTCTTGTCCGCCGCGATGATATCGAGAGGATCGCCGCCCGCATGCGCGCAAAAGGCATAAAAGAGCTACGCCTCGGAAGCGCGGACAGCCCCTCGCGCATAACTCTCGGCGGGGAAAACAGCGGAATTTTTGTAAACGATATCGCATTTTTGAAAATCGTCGATACAAAATCGCTGTCTATGGTGTATAATCATCTTAAGAAGCGCGTCATCGACATGCATCTCGCCCGCGGAGTCAACATTCCGCTTGCGGAAAGCGTGGTCATAGACGCCACCGCGCGCATAGAGGCGGGCGCAAATATTATGCCATTTTCGCGCATAGAGGGGAACTCCTTTATAGGCTCGGGCGCCACAGTAAGCTCGTCCCTCGTCAAGGACTCGCAGATAGGGGCGGGAAGCGTCGTCGAGATGGCGCACGTCATCTCTTCAAAAGTCGGCGAGAGGGCAAGCATAGGCCCCTTTGCAAGGCTGCGCGGCGCGGATATCGGCGACGGAGCGCGGATAGGTGATTTTGTGGAAGTCAAGGCCTCTTGCTTGGGCGACGGAAGCAAGGCGGCGCACCTCGCCTACATAGGCGACGCGGAAGTGGGCGCGCGCACAAACATAGGCTGCGGCGCGGTGTTTTGCAACTTCGACGGCAAGGCGAAACACAAAAGCAAGGTCGGCGAGGACTGCTTTATCGGCGCAAATGTAAATCTTGTCTCCCCCATAAGCGTGGGAGACGGCGCGTTTGTCGCGGCGGGCACTACGCTGACGGAGGACGTCGGGGCGCACACGTTTTCGATAGGGCGGGCAAGACAAAACACGAAAACGCTTTAGCGGGGACTTCCCCGCTTGGGGGAGATATGATACTTATCGTAGGGCTTGGAAATCCGGGCGCAAAGTACAAAAACACCTATCACAACGTCGGGTTTATGGCGGTGGACGCTCTTGCAAAGAGGCTCAACGTCCGCTTTACCAAGACGGAATGCGACGCGCGCACCGCAAAGGGAAGTTTAAGCGGCGCGCAATTTGTGCTTGCAAAACCTCAGACATATATGAATCTTTCGGGACAGGCGGTCAAAAAACTTGTGCGCGCCTACGGCGTGGACGAGGCAAGCGAACTTATCGTCTGCTATGACGACGTGGACCTCCCCATCGGCAAAATGCGCCTCAGGGAGAGCGGCAGCGCGGGCACTCACAACGGCATGCGCAACATCGTGGCGGAACTTGCAAGCGAAAATTTCATACGCCTGAGGATAGGCACGCGCACGGAGGAGCTTTCGGACGGGCAGACCCCGCTTATAGACTTTGTGCTGTCAAAAATACCCTACGACAACCTGCAGACGCTCTCATGCTCCGCTCAGGGCGCCGCGTGCGCGCTTGAGGAGCTTATAAAGGGCAGGCCTTTCGCGAGAGTGCAGGAAGACTTGAATCACCACGGAGAAAAGAAATAACGGGCAAAAGTACAACGCGCGATCTTGCGCGGGCGAGATATGATACCGGATATTTTGAGGCTTGAAAATCTCGGCAGTCCTCTCGATAAGCTGTGCGGGCTTGGGGAGAGGCGCTTAAGCGACGGAAGACTTTCCGCCGTCGAGATCTTGCGCGCTTCGGACGGCGCGAAAGTCCATATTATTTCACAACTTCCACTTAAAAGACTTGTCGTCACCGCGGACGCTCCCGCGTCGTCTTCGCTTACAAGAAGGCTTAAAAGCTGGGGAATAAACGCGGTAGAATTGCCTTTCAGGGACGAGGCGCTGCTGCCAAGAAAGAACGTGTCATCCAAGTCCGTGCGCGAGCGCATGCGGGCGCTTTGCATGATAGCCGATGGCGAGGCGGATTGCGTGGTCATAAGCGCGGACGCACTCCTTCAACGCTTCCCTGCGAGGAGACTTGTGCAGCAGTTCAGCGTACGCCTCGCGGAGGGCGACGTCATATCTCCGGGCGAGGTCGCAAAGAGGTTGACCGCCGCTGGCTACAGGCGGCAGGAGATGATTTCCGATGTGGGCGAATTTGCCATGCGAGGTGACATCCTCGACGTGTATTCGATATCGGGGCAGGCGTACAGAGTGGACTTTTTCGACGAGCTTGTCGAGAGGATAAGCGCGATAGACCCCTCCTCCATGCTCGCCCTCGCCAACCACAAGCGCGTCACCCTTCCTCCCGCCAGCGACATCCTGCTTGACGAGGAGGGATTTAAGTGCGCGAGCGAGGCGCTGTCACTTCGCATAAATCAAAAGAACGCTGCGCTTGTAAAACAGAGCTTGTATGTGGGCGCGTGCGATCCGACCGCGGTCTGGGCGACCCCGTACATGCTTGACGAGACTCAGACGCTTTTGCAATTTATGGAGGACGACGAACCATTCGCCGTAGTTTTTGATGAGCCCAAGGTCGTCGCGGAAAAGCTGCTGCTCTTGTCAAGAGAGTTTGAGGGCAGAGTAAAGACGCTTGTCGAGGCGGGCGAGATCCAACCCGAACACAGGGACGTCTATATAACCGCGCACGAACTTGAAAGGCAGCTTGTCTTAAAGAGGAAGATAAGTTTTTGTTCCATTTCCGCCTCCAACAGATTTTTCGAACCGAAACTTCTTATAGAGCCTTCTTCAAGACCCGTCTCAAAGTACTATCTCGATCCCGATTCCATTGCGACGGACATAAAGAGCTTTGTCGCCGCGGGCAACAGAGTCATCCTAGCAGCAGGGGACAGGGAGAGAGCGAAAGCCATTTGCGCAAGCCTTAAGGAGTACGACATCTATTGCGAATTGAGCGAGGACGGAAACGGCGCCTCAAACGTGCAAGCCACCCCTCTCGAGGTGGAAACGGGCGTCATCTATCCCAAGGCGAAGGTCGTGCTGATAGGCGTCGGCGAATGCGTCGGCAAACGGCACATCGAAAGTTCCATTTCGCAAAACAAGCACTTTATCGCGCCAAAAGCGGGGGATTATGTGGTGCATCGCGTACATGGCGTAGGTCTTTGCGAGGGCACTACGCTTATGAAGACGGGCGAGTTCGAGCGCGAGTATATAGTGCTGAGATACCGCGACGGCGACGTCCTGTATGTTGCGACGGATCAGATGAACAACTTGCAAAAGTTCATCGGCGAAGAAAATCCGCCCCTCAACAAGCTCGGCGGCAAGGAGTTCGAACGCGAAAAGGAAAAGGTGCGCAAATCGGTGCGCAAACTTGCAG
Organism: uncultured Clostridia bacterium; assembly: GCA_947589635.1. Taxonomy (GTDB): domain Bacteria; phylum Bacillota; class Clostridia; order Christensenellales; family CAG-917; genus CAG-475. Next base: position 10,511 of record CANQCC010000029.1, read on the forward strand.
TCAACCTTGTCGAAGTGTACGCAAAGCGCATGAAACAGCAGGGCTTTACCTACTCGCCCGACACGGTGTGGCAAAAGGAATTTGAGGACAGCTTCGAATATGAGGAGACAGCCGACCAGCTAAGCGCCATCCGCGACATAAAACAGGACATGGAAAAGGGCAGGATAATGGACAGGCTGATCGTCGGCGACGTGGGATTCGGCAAGACGGAGGTCGCCTTCCGCGCCATGTTCAAGACCGTGCTCGACAACAAGCAAGCCGTTTTGCTTGCTCCGACCACCATTCTTGCAAGGCAGCACTACGAAAACCTTGCGGACAGGCTTAAACCATTCGGCATCCGCGTGGGCTTGTTGACCCGCCTGCAGGGAGGCGCCGAAAACGCGAAGTTGATAAAAGAGGTAGAAGACGGCTCCGTGAATATGATCATCGCGACTCACAAGGTGCTGTCCAAGGAGATAAAATTTGCCGATCTCGGACTTCTCGTGCTCGACGAGGAGCAGCGCTTCGGCGTGGAACATAAGGAGACTTTGAAACAGCGCTATCCACTTGTCAATGTGCTTGCGCTGTCCGCGACTCCCATTCCGCGCACGCTCAACATGTCGCTGAGCGGCATAAGGGATATATCCATGCTTGAGACTCCGCCCGCGGGCAGGCTCCCCGTGCAGACCTACGTCGTGCCGTACAGCGACTCGCTTGTGGTGGACGCCATCACGCGCGAGACGGCAAGAGGCGGACAGACCCTGATACTTCTTAACAACATCGAAAAACTTGACGCATACAGGACGAAACTTTCCGCCATGCTTGACGGAGTGAGAATCATATCCGCTCACGGCCAACTGCCGCCAAAGACGATAGAGGAGAGAGTGGGCGCTTTTTATGACAAGCAATATGACGTGCTTATCGCGACTACGATAATAGAAAACGGCATAGACTTGCCCGACGCAAACACGCTGATAGTGCTCGACAGCGACAGATTCGGCCTGTCCCAGCTCTATCAACTTAGGGGCAGAGTGGGGCGCCGCGGCGCGCTTGCGCACGCCTATTTCACCGTGGAGGCAAGCGGCGTCATCAGCGATACGGCAGGGAAGAGGCTTGCCACCTTGCTTGAGAACACCGAGATCGGCTCCGGCTTCAGAGTCGCGCTGTCCGATCTGTCCATAAGAGGCGCCGGCACGCTGCTTGGCGCGGAACAGAGCGGCCATATCGAAAAAGTCGGATATGAGATGTACCTTGAATTGCTTGACGAGGCGGTGCAAGAGATAAAGACCGGCGTCGCCGCAAAGCCTAAACGCGACGTGGAAATGCGCGTGGATATCGCCGCCTTCATACGCGACGGCTACGTGTCCGCCCGCGACAAGCTGCGCGTGTATCGCCGCGTCTCCGAAGTGGAGACCCCCGCCGCCCGCGACGCGCTTATAAAGGAACTCGGCGAGGTCTACGGCGCCGTGGATCTGCCGCTTGAAAACCTGATAAACATATCCTTGCTCAAAAACCTCGCGTCAAGGCAGGACGTCTCGCGCATAGTGATAAACCGCATGGGCGCGGGCGCAAACTTCTATGACGCGGAGGTCTTCAAAAACGAGCCGCTTATGCGCACCGTCTCCGAAAACAGAGGCAGCGTCGTGCTTACGGACTCCATCCCGCCCACGCTTATTTTCGAGGTAAACAAACTCACCGCAGAGCAAAAACTCTCAAAGCTCATCTCCTTCTTCGCGAGCGTCTGACCGCATAGCTTTTGCAAAATCCCGCATAGCTTTGGTAAAATAAGACTATTACTTCACATGCAAATTTTCTATTTACGCGAATTTTTTTGCTAACGCGCATTTTTAATCGCCACGCAAACTCTTAACAACGTGCAACTTTTTATCAAAGCACAAATTTTTTTGAGATTATCAACGTCAGCGGAATGGGCGTCGCCCGCTTCATTTTTGTCCGAATTTTCATAGTGGTCGGGCCTTTAATATCAACATTCTTGCCATAGAATGCCACGCTCCATCCGGCAATTTATCACCAATCGGATGGAACCTAAAGGTAAAATTTGAGAGGGGCAGAAATTTCCCCGATGGCGGATTTGCTCTGTAGCAAGCCGCATATCCCTAGAATAGTATGTAGCAGAGTATGTGCGCTTTGACCTCTTCTACATAACTTTTTTGGAGGGAAATGCCATGTTTTTCAACTTTGGTCACTCATCAAATTGCCGCTGCGGCAATTCAACGTTTCTGGACGGCAGCACCTCAAACGGGATGCTAATGGGAGGCGGCGCTTCAAACGGGATGCCGGCGGGCGGTTTGGCGTCGCAAATAGCAGGCGCGTCCAACTGCGGAGGCTTGCAGGGCGCAATAAACGGATGCGGCGTAACTTCTTGTTGCGGAACGCCTTGTTGCAACTCCGCTGCAAACACGGTCTTTTTGCGTGGGCCTATGGGTCCCGCCGGTCCTGTCGGTGCCACGGGCGCCGTCGGTCCTACTGGTCCCACAGGCGCAACCGGTGCTCAGGGTCCCGCTGGCCCTGCCGGTGCAACCGGCGCCACTGGTGCTGTTGGTCCTAC
>CANQCC010000030.1 GCA_947589635.1 uncultured Clostridia bacterium
AGATCGCCTTCCCATCCGCTTGGGCATATGTAATAGATCTTCAGCTTATAATAATTTTCCACATCGTACCTTGCCTTGACCAGAGTGGATTTTTCAAATTTGATGCTGTCATCGATCTGATATTCCTTTCCGTCCGCTTCCCAGCCTACGAAGGTATAATAGCTCCACTTTCCGTAAATCGTATATATATATCCTTCGTTCGAGCTGTCTTCGCCTTCATAGGTCGCGTATCCGTCCGCAAGGATATCCCACGTCTCCTCTCCGAAAATGTCTTGGTTGAGGACGACCTCTTTGCCCTTTTCGTCTATGGGCAGATAAAAACTTCTGTTGCTTTCGTACGTGACTTTTACGCCTATCGTGTTGTAGCCGAGAATGATGAGGGCGACGTTGGACACCGCAAGCACGCCGAAGATTACCGCGCAAATTGAGGCGATGACTTTGGTGCTTGTCTCAAGTTTGTGAGAGGTGATCTTTTTGCCGTGCTTGTCATATAGATAGTAGGAAGAGGAAAACTCGTCGTCGCGGGGGATGCTGCGGTAGCCTTCGTCACCGGACATCCGCACGTACCCGCCTATCATAAGGCCGAGCGCAAGTATGCAGAACAGAACATAGACAAAAACCACCGACCAACTTGGCATTATGCCAAGCGCGTCCACATAGTCAAGGCGCATATGCGCGGGATAAAACACATCGAAGCCTATGAGGGCCGCCGCCACGACGGGCAACAGACAGGCAATGATCGCAAGCGCCAGACGCAGACAATAGCTGCGCTTTGCGGCGTTGTTTTTGCCGTCGTATTCCCTGTCCATTCTTCTTCTGAAGTTTGACTTTGCCGCGGCAAGGGCGCTGTTGAACTGTTCCTTTTCCTGCTTGAGCCTGTCATAGTAGCGCTTCCTGTTGGAGTCGTACGCGCTGTGCGAATGCGTCGCCACGCTTCTGTCGAAAGGCTTCTTGGTGGTGCCGGCAAGCATTTCGCGATACTTGCCTTCCATCTCCTTTTTCACGGTTGCATTAAAGTCCATATTCTTCTCCTTATATCTATGCTCAGCCAAAGTTACGCCTTACGTAAGCTTTGGAAATGTATTCGTTGAATTTTGTGAATCTGTCCTGCAGTGCCTCGAGATTTTCCTCCGCGAAAGTACTCAGCTTGCCGCCGAGGTCCTCCAGCACTGAGATGAGGTTTTTTATGTCGCCGATAAACTTATCGTCCGCGGTAAACCCCCTTGACAGCACGTCAAGTTTGGCGCGGCATTCGGACACGGTCTCCGCCACGCTCTCCTGCAAGTCCTTTATCGCGTTTGCCGATACCCTAAGCGCTTCGTCTTCTACGTTTACAATGTCCATATCTCAAGTCCTCAAAGCAGTCTCATACGCTCGTCGTATGAAAACGTCGTTTTTTCTCCGTCCTCCACAACCTCGATAAGGCGCACCCTTATCGCGCAAAGCATGCGCGCGTTGGGCTTCTGCCTTGTGGGGAAAAGTTCCTCGCAGACCTTGTCGAGAGAGGCGATGACCGTCCCCGTCGCGGCCTTGACGTTTGCCGAGCCTTTTATGCGGCGAGTATATATCGCGTCGGCGTACGAAAGCACGTACGCTCTGTCAAGTTCCGTGCAATTTTTGCAAAACCTTTGCTCGCAATACTTAAACGGAAACTTCTTTGCTTTTTTGCCGCCGGCAGGCTCCGTAGTCTCGCTTTTTGCGCCGTCCCCGCTCTTTTTTGCGACGAACGCCGCCTTTATGGAGTTTTCCGTCGAGTTGGGGGCAGACGCCGAAGTCTTGCCTTCAAAACGTGCGCTTCCGCCCGTATAGGTCCTCGCTGCGGAGGGCGAAAATCCCGTCGTCAATTTGAAGGTCTTCGAGACGACATAGGCGCCCACCGCGTCCATGACGGCGACTATGGATTGCATATTGTATTCCGCCTCGTCCGAGCAGGAGCTTTGATACTTCCTCATCTCGTAGACGTTGTTTTCTATGTTCTGGCGCACCATGGACACGGCGCCCTTAAGCGTATCGAGGTTTGACTTTAGCGACGACGCCTTGTCGCGCACCTGCCGCGCCTCCTGACAAAGTCCGCTGTAATATTGATAGTTTTGAGACTCCTCCGCGATGCCTCTTCGCGCGGCGGCTATGCCCGCATCGTCGTATATGACCACGGTATAGGAATTGCCGTTTTCGTCCTGATGCGTTTCCGTCCTCGGGTTGGCAAGCAGGTAATCAAGCGTTGCCTGGTGCTGTTCCATGCGGGCATAGGCCTCGTTGGCCTTTTGCTCGTTGACTCCCATTTTGCTTTCCGCTTCGCTTATGACCTGCCCCACTTTGGCAAGTTGGGAGGAGAGTTTGCTTTCCTCCTCGTCGACCTCGTTTTGCATGGTCAAAGAGGAGTCCTCCGCCTGCGCCGCCAAAGAGAGCACGTCTCTGTAGCCCGCTCTCAACTCGTACGCGAGGGACGATATTGCGCTGTATGCAGTCCTCATCCTCATATCGTCACCCCAAAGAATTGAGCTCCGCCTGCAGAGAAGCTATCTGAGAATCCACTCTTGCGGAGTCCACGTTTTGCTTTACGGCGTCATAGCCCTGCTTGTTCTGGCTGAACAGCCCCCATATCGCCTGCGCAAACATGTTCACGTTGTCGTTTATGCCCAAAAAGGAATCGCCGATGGGGTCGTCCCACATCTGATGCGCGACGGCAATATTGTCGTTCATGCCCGTTATGACATTGTAAAATTCGCCGTAGATTTCGCCGTCCATTATGCCTTCCTCATCTTATGGTAGGTCTCATGCGGATAAGCTCCGCCTTGCGCCTGAAATATGCGGGATACTCGCCGAGTATCTGCTCCATCACGGACTGCACGCCGCGACGTATGCCCGCTATTTCTTCCACAAGCGAGCCTATCGTCCTGTCGTCGTCCCACTCCGAGCGCAACGAGTTGATGTTGTCGAGATATCTGTCCATTATCTCTATTTGCTGAAAGCAATAGCCCTCTACTATCTGCGCCGTAGCCTCAAGCGCTTCGGGATTAAGATCGAGATTGTCCATATTTCCCTCCTCAGATCTGATTGTACAGATCGATCCACTTGATCACGGATCTGCAATAGGTCGCGACGGCTTCCATCCTGTCGCCCACCTGCTTGAGCATAGTCTGCATCTGATCGGACAGCTCCAGATACCTGTTGTACGTGGGGTCGCTTAGCCCCGAAAATTGCGCGTTGACGTTTTTGTCAAGCACGTTGACGTTGTGGAGCAGGCGCTCGCTTGCGTCATGCGAATACGTTATAGCGCTGTTTGCCGCCGCCTTTGACAGCTTTGTTCTTGCCATATTTTCACCTATACCTGCAATTTGTAAAGCGCTTGCACAAGTTCTATCTTCTGCTTCGCTTTGTCTATGAGGGGCGCCGCGATGTCGTGCACGGAGCTTACGTCCATCTTGAGCGCGTGCATGGCGAGGGACAGCCTTTGAAAATCCTCGTCCTCCCAGACGCCTCCGCATGCGTCGACTTTGCTTACGGCGTCGTCCACGGTTGCCGAAAACGTGCGCTCGAACTTTTCTATCGCCGAGACAAGCCCTTCTATAGCCTCAATATCGATTACGGCGTCGTTCCCGCTCATATCAACCCTTTATAAGCTCCTTATAGTTTTTGCAAAGCGCGTCGTACCACTTCTTGTCCTGCGCCTCGTCGTATCTGTACACCCTTATCTTGGTGTGCTCGTCCTGAGCCGCGACAAGCGCGACCTTGGGATTGGTCAGGCTGCTGGAAACCTTGTAGTCGCCAAGCACCTGCGCCATGACGTTTGTGGGAATGCCCTTGACAAACACTTTGTACTTGATCTCCTGCACGCTCTTGCTGATCGCCTGTATGCCGAGAGGATTGTCGATGGACATGATGAAGTGCACGCCGTACTTGCCGCCTCTGTCAAGCAACTCCCTGAAAGCGTCCGTAAAGTGGATGGAATCGGGCATGCCGGAAGAGGACGAGGATATGTCGCTTGCCGCCGCCCTCGACGCGTTGTACGACGAGAATATGCTGAGTGCGTCGCTCATGCTGTTGCCCGTAGGAGGCGCTGCCGCCGTCGCCTGCTTTGACGTGTCGCTTAGCTGCAGGTTGGGGTTTTCGCCAAACAGATCCGCATATCTCTGCAGCGAGTGCACCACCACAAAATACGGCGCGTAAGCCTTGGCATATTCCGAGGTATCCGCCTCCGCCGCTCTCTCTTTGTACTTCTTGTACAGATCCTTCACGCAATCCTTCATCTGCGCGGGAGAGGACACTGTCTCTATCATATCGCCGAAGTCGGAGTGCAGCACGTTGAAAAGATCCTGCGAGTTTTTGGGATTTATCATCTCGCCGTTTGCATAATACAGCTTGACGCGCGGGGAGACGCAATCCGCGTTGGTCGCCTGATTGACGATGGTGGACAACAGCGCGTAACCCATCATATCCCTTATTATCTCTATATCGTAGCCCGCGACAAGTATGTTGTCCTTGTCGCTTCTGATCGCGATGTCCATATCGAACGGTTGCCCCGTGACATAGTCCTGACCAAGCTGCACGTTGTATTTCTCGAACGCCTTGGACACGATGTCTTTCTTGCTTGGGACCTGGGTATATACGGTGTTGCCGAGGACGGGAGACGGCTCGTCGTCGTCGCCGACGATGTACAGCGGCGCCTGAGCGTACGCGCCCTTGACGTTCTTCCACTTGTCTATGATCATCTGCGAATATTTCTGTCTGTTCTCGCTTGTCTCGGCGTACGCGACGCGGAATTCCACACTGTCGTTGCCATAGCGGATATCGTTTATGACGCCGAGGCCCTTTTCGGGACGGTTGAGGTTTCTGACCACCTTGGGGTCGATCTTGACGTCGATGGCGTCGTCCGGCTCGTTAAGGCGGAGGCTTATTCTGTTGCCTATCTGGCTGAGCACCTTATCCCTGAGACCGGGCGCGGATTTGGGTATGTTCTGAGACGCCCAAAGTATGTTGATACCAAACGCTCTGCCCTTCTTGAACAGCTCGCGCAGAATGTCGATGGCCTTTTGTCCAAGCCTCTCGTCCTGCTCGAACAGCTCCTGAATTTCGTCTATGATGACAAACAGCCTCGGCATAGACTTGCCCGTCGCCCTGTATTGCACGATGTCCTCGACGCGGCAGATCCTGAATTCGTCCTCTCTGCGGCGCAGCTCCTTATGCAAGTTGTTCAGTATGGACACGCCGTCTTCGAGGTCGCTTGTAAGCCCCGTAAGTTTGATGTGCGGCAGCTGCTTTGCGCGATCCTTGTTGGCCTCGTAGTACTTGAATTCCACGCCGCCCTTGAAGTCGACAAGGTACAGATTCAGCTCCTCCGGGCTGTACTTGTAGCACGCGCTCATAATGATTGTATGCAGCAGGTTGGATTTACCGGAGCCCGTGCCGCCGATGACCACCGCGTGCGCGGAGCCGTCGCCCGTCGTCTTGAGAAGCAGATTCTGAATTTCGCCGCCTCTTGCGCCGATGGGTATGTCGAGCACCTCTTCGGAGGGTGCGATGCCCTTTGCCTTCTTTCTGAGAGCGTCCGTGTTGTCGAACATCTGGCTGAGCGGAATGACTTTTTGTCTGTTGCTCTCCGCCGCGTCCTTAAGCATATCTATGATGCCGGGAAGCATGTCCGTCTTGATGTCCTTTTTGGGCACGAACTCGTTTGCGGAGGGGATGTTAAGCGAAAAACGGCTGCCGTCGCAATTTATCGTGACGGAGCACTGCTCCGCAAGCGCGAGGAATTGCGCGTTGTCCTCCCTCTTGAAGCCGGGCTGCAAAGCGCAGCTCTTGTTGTTGATGATTATCGTAAATATGCCCGCCTTGTTGCCGTCCTTCATTATCTTTGAGATGTGCTTTATCGTGTCGTCGCGTATGCCCGACGGATAGTTTACAAGCACAAACAGATGCACGCTTTGCGGGTTCGCCTCGAATTTGGCGTTGTATTCGTAAATGTCCTTGACGTTGTTGAGGCTGAGGCGCTCCTCCTCGACCGTGAACATGGTCCTTTCAAGGTCCTTGATGGTGTCCGCAAGCTGGCGGTCGTCGCGGATTATTCCGTTGAAGAGGATGTTGCTGTTTATCTTGGTGAGCGTCTTATATTGCGAAAAGTTCATCATGTTGTCTATGTCCACAAGGCAGAAATTGATCCTGTTTGCGGGGAAAGTCAACAAAAATTGTATGATGAGCTGATTTATAAAGTCCTTCGCGTTCTGCGAATAGTCGTCGTTTGGCAAATTGATAAGCACGTTGCCGTGTTCCTTGAGGTCGAGTATCAACGGGCAGGCAAGATATCCGTCCGCCATATACTTGCCGAGCGTGGGGCTGGCGGCAAAATACTTCAGATGGTTCTTGTCCCTGTCCACAAGCATCTTGACGTCGCCTATGTTTATATGCTCGCCGTACACGGCGCTGCCCACCGCGGGATCGACGTCCGCTTCCTGCCCCGTCTTCTCAAGCCCCGTGAAGAAGCTCCTCTTGATTGCGCCCGCGTCCTCGTTGCAGAACAACTGCGCAAATCTGTTGTCGTAGGCGCTGTCAAGCCTCGCCTTTGTCTCGCTCAGCCAAAGTTTGCTCTGACTGTCCATAAACTTGTCGAAAGAGGCGATGTCAAATTGAGTTTTATAGCATATCTCGATGTCGTCAAGGCAACGCACCGCGTTCACGCACGTGTTGCATATCGTGGACGCCCACTTTGAAAGCACCTTTCTGTCCATCACTTCCTTTATCTCGGTAGCCCTCTTATGTTGGTCGTCATAATAGTGCTGATGCTTTACCTCCGTCTTCTTGCCCGAAGCGTCCTTACTCATGTACGAGGTCTCGAAAGACTCCGCGTCGCCCGTGGGGAATTTCACCGTGACAGGAGGCACCGCCTCGTCAAAATCGAAGGCGTTTAACGTGTCAATATAGCCGTTGATCTTGTCCACAAGCTGATAGAACTTCTTCTTCAGATCCTCAAGCTCGCGCGGCTTGTCGTTCTCGTCGGAGTTGAAAGGGCGGAGAGCGGCGGATGAGCCGCTTGAAGTCACTTCCTCAAAATCGTCGTCTTCGATGACGCTGTCCGAAAGCAGCCTGTCCTCCTCGCTCTCCCTCAGCTTGCTCAGCGCGGCCGCGGCCTCGTCCTTATAGTCCTTGCGCATAAGCTCCACGATGTCGAGCAGCTTTTTGCGAACGGGCGCGAAATTGTTCTCGCAGTACTTCTTCAGATTATCCTGCATGGAAGCCTTAAGTTCTTCCGTGCTCTTTTTGACGGACGCCAATTCGTTTTCGTAAGCCTTGACATTGTCGGAATACAGCTTGTCCATCTCCACGCAATTGGCATTGACTTTGCCGATCACTTCAAGCACATCGTTGATACCAAACATAAACCACCTCGTCGTCGCGGAAGGCAACACCCGCCGCGTCTCAATTCAGCAATATATTATAGATATTCTATAAATATTAAATATATTTTAATAATTCTACCATTATTGCGCAATATCTGTCAAGCTTTTTTGCCCCCATAACAAATTAGTTTTGCGGCGCCGTTTTGCCTCGATAAAAAGAAGTCGGAAGAAAAACCTTCCGACTTCTTGTTTTCGATATTCTAATCGAGTTAATTTTGTTCTTGCCTCACTTGACAAACGCGGAAAAAGCGAGGTGGGCGCTATATATATCCGCCTTGGATATAAGCTCGTAGGGGGAGTGCATGGACAGCACGGGCACGCCCATATCCACCGTGTCTATGTTGTTGTTGGCGATATATTTTGCGACTGTGCCGCCGCCGCCGAGGTCCACTCTGCCAAGCTCGCTCGTCTGCCAGATGACGCCCGCATTCGCAAACACGTCGCGGAGATATCCGACGTATTCCGCGGAGGCGTCGTTGGAGCCGCTCTTTCCTCTTGCGCCCGTAAACTTGTTCATCGCGACGCCGTGGTGCACATAGCCCGCGTTCATCTCCTCGAAGGCGGAGGCGTAGGCGGGGTCGTAGCCCGCGGTCACGTCCGCGCTGAGGCACTTGGATTTTTGTCTTAGCACGGCGGGATTTACGCCGTAGCTTGCCGCGATCGCGTCAAGAATGTCGCGGATGAGTATGCACTGCATGCCGGTATTGCCCTCGCTGCCTATCTCCTCTTTGTCGGCGAGGATGGTCAGCACGGTCTGCTCCGTTTCAGTCTCGAGCGTTGCGGTGATCTCGGGATAGGCGCACACTCTGTCGTCGTGTCCGTAACCCGCCACATACGCGCGGTCGAAACCGACGTCGTGCGCCTTGTATGCGGGGACCGCCTCCAGCTCCGCGCTGAGAAGGTCCTCCTCGCAAATGCCGTACGAGTCGTGCAAAATGTTAAGCACGCCCTTCTTCACGGCGTTCTTTTCCTCTCCGCGCACGGGGACGCCGCCCACGACGAGGTTGAGATTTTCCGCGCTGAAACCGTCGCCTATCGTGCCCTTGTTCAGCTCCTGAGAGAGGTGCGGAAGAAGATCGGTGATGTAAAACACGGGATCGGAGTCGTTTTCGCCTATCGCGATGTTCACCTTCTTGCCGCCCTTAAGCACGACGACGCCGTGCAGGGCGAGAGGTATCGTAAGCCAATGATATTTTTTGATGCCGCCATAATAGTGCGTCTTGAGATACGCTATGTCGGATTTTTCATACAGCGGCACCTGCTTCAGGTCGAGACGAGGGCTATCCACGTGCGCGACAAGTATCCTGACGCCGTTTTCGGCGAGGTTCGCGCTGCCCGCGCGGATTATAAACAAGGCCTTGCCGCGATTTGAAAGATACAGCTTGTCGCCCTTTCTTATCTTGTCGCCGAGTTCGTAGGGTTTATATCCCTCTTTTTCAAGCATGGCGATAGTCTCTTTCACGGTCTCGCGCTCCGTCTTGCCGGCGTTGAGAAAGCGCTTGTAGCCCTCCGAATACGCCATGATGGCGTTCGTCATTTCGGCGTCCGCCACGGAATAGATGTTTGTTCTCTTGTAAGTCAGATCCATATATACCTCGCAAAAATTTTTTCGCTTATGTATCATTATATCACCCCGCCCGAAAAAAGCAACAAAATTGCAAAGCGCTACGCTTTTTCAAGGCTGTTAAAAATTTCGCGACCGCCCCGAAGTATGCAAAATTTTGAAGGATCCCTCATCTTTTTTTGGACGTTTTTATTGACTTGATAATCGGATATAGTTATAATAACTATAAGTGCGCGTGCGCGCGCTTAGGATAACGATAATTATTTGGAGGGTTATTCCGATTATGAAAAAAATGACAATCGACGGCAACACCGCTGCGGCGCATATCGCGTACGCTTTCAGCGACGTTGCGGCCATCTACCCCATCACTCCTTCCTCCCCCATGGCGGAAAATTGCGACGACTGGGCGGGACAGGGCAGAAAAAACATCTTCGGCAACGTGCTGAGGATAGCCGAGATGCAGTCCGAAGCGGGCGCCGCGGGCGCTGTGCACGGATCTTTGGCTGCGGGCGCGCTTACAAGCACCTTTACGGCAAGCCAAGGTCTGCTTCTGATGATCCCCAACATGTATAAGATCGCGGGCGAATTGCTGCCCAGCGTCTTCCACGTCTCCGCAAGAAGCGTCGCGGGACATGCGCTCAACATATTCGGCGACCATTCCGACGTTATGGCATGCCGCCAGACGGGCTTTGCGATGCTCGCCTCCAACAGTGTGCAGGAAGTTATGGACCTTGCTCTTGTCGCGCACCTCAGCACGATAGAATCAAGCGTGCCCTTCCTCAGCTTCTTCGACGGTTTCCGCACCTCGCACGAAGTGGACAAGATAGACGTCATCGACTATGATGAGATAAAGGGCCTCGTAAACTTCAAAAAGATAGCGGAATTCCGCGCCCGCGCGCTCAATCCGGAGCATCCTCATCAGCAGGGCACGGCGCAAAACCCCGACATCTACTTCCAGAACAGGGAGGCTTCAAACAAGTTCTATGACGCGGTTCCCGCAATAGTACAGGCGGAGATGGACAAAGTCGGCGCTCTTACCGGCAGAAAATATCATCTTGTCGACTACTATGGCGCAAAGGACGCGGACAGAGTCATCGCCATCATGGGCAGCGGCGCGGAGGCGGTCGAGGAGACCGTGGATTATCTCAACGCGCGCGGACAAAAAGTCGGCCTCATCAAGGTCAGACTTTATCGTCCCTTCCCCGCGGAAGCGCTCGTCAAAGCGATCCCCTCTTCCTGCAAAGTGCTCACCGTGCTCGACCGCACCAAGGAGCCGGGCGCTCAGGGCGAACCTCTTTATCTTGACATCGTCTCCGCACTCAACGAATACGGCAGAAAGCTCACCGTGCTCGCGGGCAGATACGGCCTCGGCAGCAAGGAGTTCAATCCTTCCATGGTCAACGCCGTCTACGAGAACATGGCGGGCGAAAAGAAGGATCGCTTTACGGTCGGCATAACCGACGACGTCACCTATCACTCTCTTGAGATCAAGGAGAAGATCGACGCCGCGGACGCAAGCGCGATAAGCTGCAAGTTCTACGGCCTCGGCAGCGACGGCACGGTCGGCGCAAACAAAAACTCCATCAAGATCATAGGCGACCACACCGAAAAGTACGCGCAGGCATATTTCGCATACGATTCAAAGAAGTCCGGCGGCATCACGATTTCTCACCTGCGTTTCTCAAATAAGCCCATACGCAGCACCTACCTCATCGACCAGGCGGACTTTGTGGCTTGCCATAACGAGTCTTACGTGCTTCGTTACGACATGCTTTCCGACCTCAAGGAGGGCGGCATCTTCCTGCTCAACTCGCAATGGGCGCCCGAAGAGATGGACAGCAAACTTCCCGCAAGCATGAAGAACATGATCGCAAGAAAGCACATCAGGTTCTACACCCTCGACGGCCTCAAGGTCATCACCGAGATCGGCGCGAAGAAGGGCGTCAACACAGTCATGCAGGCCGCGTTCTTCAAGCTCGCAAACGTCATCCCCTACGAGGACGCGGAGCGCTATATGAAGGAGATGATAAAGAAGTCCTACGGCAAGAAGGGCGACGCGATCGTCGCGATGAACTACGCTTGCGTGGACAAGGCGATAGAAGGCTTGAAAGAGGTCAAATATCCCGAAAGCTGGGCGACCACGACAAACGGAGCCGCGCCTCTTGAAGTGCCTCAGGACGAATATTTCAAGGCGTTTATCGCGCCCATCACCGCGCAGGAAGGCGACAAACTTCCCGTCTCCGCTTTCAATCCTAGAGGCATCGTCCCCACCGGCACGACAAAGTTTGAAAAGCGCGGCATAGCGGTCAACGTTCCCGAGTGGATAATGGACAAGTGCATCCAGTGCAACCAGTGCTCGCTTGTCTGCCCGCACGCGACGATACGCCCCGTGCTTGCGACTCCCGAAGAGCTTGCGGACAAGCCCGAAGGCTTTGAAACAAAGCCCGCTACCGGATTCAGCGGCTATCAATTCCGCGTTCAGGTCAGCCCCTATGACTGCACGGGTTGCTCCAATTGCGTGGCGGTCTGCCCTGTCAAGGACAAGGCGCTCAGGATGATCCCGCTTGACGAATCTATCGCCAAAGAGGCCAAGAATTGGGAATATGTCGAGAATATGAAGGAGACTTCCGCTCAGTTGAAGACCGTCAACGTCAAGAACAGTCAGTTCAAAAAGCCGTTGTTCGAGTTCTCCGGCGCATGTGCAGGCTGCGGCGAGACGCCTTACGTCAAACTTATGACTCAACTCTTCGGCGACAGAATGTTGGTCGCAAACGCAACGGGTTGCTCGTCGATATACGGCGGCAGCGCGCCTACCTGCCCCTACACCGTCAACGACAAGGGCCACGGCCCCGCATGGGCAAACAGCTTGTTCGAGGACAATGCGGAGTTTGGATACGGCATGCACCTCGCATACGCGACAAGGCGCAATGTGCTTACAAATCAGATAAAAGAATTGCTCTCCATCGGCGTTTCGGACGAAATGACGGCGGCATTGAACGGCTGGCTTGAAAACAAGGACGACGCCGCGGGTTCCGAGGCGGCAAGCGAGGCCATCCTCTCCCTTATCGACGCGGAGCAAAAGAAGGCCAACGGCGCTGCGCTCGAGTTGCTTAAGAACATCGAAGCGATGAAAGACTGCCTCGTCAAGAAGTCCATCTGGATCGTCGGCGGCGACGGCTGGGCATACGACATCGGCTATAACGGCGTCGACCATGTGCTCGCAAGCGGCGAGGACGTTAACATCCTCGTGCTTGACACCGAAGTCTACTCCAACACAGGCGGACAGGCGTCCAAGTCCACGCCTACCGGCGCGATCGCAAAGTTTGCCGCAACCGGCAAGCGCACAAAGAAAAAGGACCTCGCCCTGCTTGCAATGGACTATGGCTATGTGTACGTCGCGCAGGTCTCCATGGGCGCAAATATGAACCAGGTCGTCAAGGCGTTTGCCGAGGCCGAAGCATATCACGGCCCGTCCATCATCATCGCCTACGCGCCTTGCATCAACCACGGCATCAAGGGCGGCATGGACAACTCCCAGATGGAGATGAAGAAAGCCGTAGAGTGCGGTTATTGGCAGCTGTTCCGCTTCAACCCCGAGCTTGTCGGCAGCGAAGCAGGTCCTCTCGCCATCGACAGCAAGGAGCCTACCGGCAACTATCAGGAGTTCTTGATGAACGAGACCCGCTATGCCTCTCTCGCCAAGATGAACCCCGACGCCGCGCAGTCCCTCTTCGCCAAGAACGAACAGGATGCCGCGGAGAAGAGGGCGTTCTATATTAAGAAGGCCTCCTCTTACAAAGCGTAAAACCGTCTGTACGGGCGATATACTTCGTCAAAACCCATTTTGCTCAGGTCACGTACGATAAAGTACGCTCGACCCACGCAAAATGGGTTTTTCCTTGTCTCTCATCCCGTACAGACGGTTTTACACAAATCAAAGTTAGCGAATAGCTTTGTCAGCGCTCTTCATCCCGTACAGACGGTTTTTATGTTATCTAAGTTTTGTTCAGGTCACGTACGATAAAGTACGCTCGACCCACGCAAAATGGGTTTTTCCTTGTCTCTCATCCCGTACAGACGGTT
>CANQCC010000031.1 GCA_947589635.1 uncultured Clostridia bacterium
GCCGTCCTAAGCGTATACTCCATGCGGATCACAGTGCCGTCCTCAAGCGTAGATTGATCGCCGCGCTTATACGGCTCCACGATCTTGATCAGCGCGTTCTTGAGCGCGCGAACAGACGGATAATCGGGGTCTACGCTGATGTTGTCCACCGCGTAATACAGCGTCTGCGACACGCCGGGCACCTTTGTGGAGCGGCTTATGTTGACGACGTAGCAGGGCATGCCGTCCGCATATTTTTTGTTTCCTTCGCTGTCTAAGATCTCAAGCGAATCGGTAAACGCGGTCTTGACCTTCTGAGTGGTCGAGTTTGATACCGCGGTTATGTCAAGCACCGCCGCCTCTTTCTCGTTGACGAGGGGCATTCTGTACGCAAGGGACAGCCCGCTTGAGTAGGTGCTGACCGTGCGCAACATCTGATGAAATTCGTTATTGTCGAAATATGTGCCGCTTACCTTAAGCGCGCCCTTGTCCGTCGTGCCCGAGATGGTGCGTTCATAGTTGAAGTTGCCGCCGCTGTAGTACGCCTGCAGACGGAAAAGTTCCTCACTGCCGCGCAAATGCACGGTGTAGGAGTGCATTGGCACCATGTATGTGGAGGAACTGCCCACCAGCTTGAAATAGCAGCCGGTCAGGGAAGTATACTCGCCCATCCTAAGCTCGCCCGTGACAAGTACGCCTGCGTCGAGGTCCTTAAGCGAGTGCGCCTCGTCGCCGAAGTTGTCTATGGACGCGCCGCGCTCAAACGCCTCGAGACGGACCGTGTATGTGCCCGTAGAACCGTCGTAGGTGTCAAGCGCGTCATACACGAAAGTCTCGTACTTATGGTCGTACCCGAGAGGATTTTCAAGCTGCCCCTGCGCCGTAGCGCTGTTGCAGGCGACAAGCGCCAACGTCATCGCAAGCGTGAGAGCGATAACGGATATAATTGCTGTTATCTTCTTTTTCATAATATAACCATTATAACATAATTTTCGCGTGGCGCAAGCAAATTGAGCACTTTGTTGCCCTTATGGCGCACTCGGCGCGAATTTTGCTTTTGCATGCGCCTTCGCGCCCCTCTTTTGATTTTTGCGCCTCTTGATCAAGCAAGACTTATGCCAACCTAAAATATGACTTGTTTTTGTGCCTCTTGATAATACGCGATCCGATTAAAACCAGGATCGAGTCTTGTTTTGCGCCGAATTAAAAATTTATCGCATGGGCTTAAGCAAACGCGGAGTTATCGTCAACCTGTTTCGCTTCGGCAGGCGAGACGCTTCCGAGATAAATTTTGCCCAAAATCAACGATATTTTAAGAAATTTTTGTTTTTATGCCGCGCGTGGGATTGAAATGGGACATCGGGATTGATATAATAGAGCCATGAAAATAGTTACGTCAAACACATCGCACGACGCCTACTTTCGCGTGCTTGGAGAAATGAAAAAGCGCGCGGGGCAGCCCATCGTCGTCATAGCTCCCGACAGATTTACCGCCTCGGTGGAGAGGGGACTTATCGCCACGCTCGGCATCGAAAGTTCCTTCAATATCGAAGTCATGTCCTTTACCCGCCTTGCAAACAGATATCTCAAGGGGTCTATCGACAAGTGCCTGACTCCGGAAGGCTCCGTCATGCTGATCGCGAAGGTCATAGACGACTGCAACAAGAAGGGCATGCTGACCTACTACGGCGCGGCCGCCAACAAGGAGGGCTTTGCAAGCGAGCTGTACGCGGCGCTCACCGCGATAAGAAACAGCGGCGTGTCCACCGTCCGCCTCGAGGAGGCCTCCGGCAGGGCGAAACAGGCGGCGCTTCGGCGTAAACTTGCGGATATTCTGACCATATATAAGGGGTATCTTGCCGCGCTCGATGAGGGGCACAGCGATTCGACCACTCGCCTCGAGGTGTTTGCCGAATATATCGACAAACACAAGGACGAGTTTTCTTCCACGCACTATTTTTGCACGGACATAAACGAATTTTCCGTCCCCGAATACGACATTCTCGCGGGGCTTGCGCGCGCGGCGGGCTCGCTTACGGTGGGAATAGAGAGCGGCGCGGGCAATCCCAACGCGCGCATATATCCCGACCGAGTCATACAAAAACTCATCTCCCTCGTGCCCGACAAGGTGCAGGTGGAAAGCTATGAGGATCCCGCGCTGACGGGCGCCGTGGCGATGATGTCAAAAAGACTGTTTTCCTATCAGCCTCCCGAAGTCCCCGCGCAAAACGACGGGTTTTTGACTTTGCGAGTCGCAAAGGACAGGGCGGACGAGGTGCTGCGCCTTGCTCTCGACGTGCTTAAGCATGTGCGCCAGGGCGGCAGATATCGCGATTTCGAGGTATATGCAAGCGATCTTGGCGCGTACGAGCGCGACGTCAAAAACATCTTCGCGCGCTATGACATCCCGTTTTTCATAGACCGCCGCGCGCCGCTTGCGGAGCAGACCAAAGTCAGATATCTGCTTGAGGCGATCGCCGTCGTGCGAAGCGGATTCGACCTTCGGGAAGTCCTGGACTTTGTCAAAAATCCCCTCTTCGCATATTACCTCGAGGACGGGGAAGAGGACGTCTTCAAGTTTGAAAATTACCTGCTTGAGAAGAATATCAAAAGCCGCATGCTGTTTGAAACGTTTTTGAGCGGGAATGACATAACTACGCAAAAACAGGACTTTAAGTATGTAAAACGAGAGGATAAAACCTCGGAAGAGTTGAAAGAGTGCGCAGAGCGAGTGCGCGCAAAACTTATTGATACCCTTAAACCTTTCACAGATATCGCTGGCGATGGCGTCGTCTGTGTGGCGATGTTTACGGAGGCGGCAAGAAAGTTGCTTGACGCAGCTAAAGAGGCGTCCGTCGCGCACACGAAGCGCCTTGGGGAGCTTAGCGCCTACTACGTCAAATGCGCGGATCAAGTGGACAACAAACTTAAATCTGTGCTTGACGAGATAGACGACGCGCTTGACGGAGACAGCGATATTTTGGGCTTCGAAGGCGTGATCAAAGGCATGCTGAAGACGCTTAAGATATCCCTTGTGCCCACATATCTCGACTGCGTTTTCGTGGGCGATTCGGACAGCAGGTTTATGGGCGACGGACGCATTTATGTGCTTGGCGCCACAAACGACGCGCTTCCGAAGAGCGGCGGCGGAGGAGCCGTGCTCGGCGTGAGGGACGAAGACGCTCTAAGCGCGCTTGGCGTGCCCATAGTGCCGTCCGTGAGGCAAAAGGCGTACGCGGAGATGTTCGCGGTGCTGGACCTCTTCAAGAAGCCGCGCGGGGGGCTTACGATAAGCTATCCCGAGACGGGCGGAGGGGACATGCTGCGCGCCTCTACCGTCGTGGACGAGCTGAAGACCATGATTGCCGACGGCGACAGCCCTCTCAAAGAGGAACGCATAGATTTTTCAAGGCTGTCCGCGCTTGACGAGGATACTCTCTCGTTGCTGTTTTCGACCCAAAAGAGCGCTGCGCACTTCGTCATATCCGATTTTGGCAGAGTGGGCGCGGACGCGGGCATGGAATTGGGCTCCGCATACGAGTGCATGGCAGGCGAGGACAGGGCGAAGATAAACGTGCACGGCGATATGCCCTCGCGCATAGTTTTGCCGTCCTCGAGGCGTTTTGGCGCGTTTACAAGCGTAAGCCGCCTCGAGACCTTTTTTGCGTGCCCTTACAAACATTATTTTCAATACATACTTGCGCTTCGCCGCCGCAAAGAGGGCGAGATGGAGGGCAACGAAAACGGACTTATTTTGCACAGCGTGCTTGAGCGCTTTTTCAAGGCGGTCAGGGACGGCGAGATAGAGAGCGAGCGCGACATCCGCGCCGCGGCGGAGTCCTATTTTGATATGGCGATACTCGAGGGCGGATATGAGGTGTTGCTGACAAAGCCTCAACCCTCGCGAATACTCATGCGCGTGCGCGAAGAGGGAGTGCAGGTGTGCAAAAAATTGTACGACATCTCGCTGCGCTCCGCGTTCAAGCCAAAACTTCTCGAAGCGCGCACAGAGGAGCTTACCGACATCGCTCTGACGGCGGACGGAGAAGAGATAAAACTGAAGGGAATAATCGACAGAGTGGACGTGCTTGACGACAAGTTTATAGTCATAGACTATAAGACGTACAAGTCTTCCTCTCTCGACCTTGGCATAGACGACGTATATTTCGGCAGAAAACTTCAATTGTTCATCTACATGCGCGCCGTTGAAAAGGCGCTCGGGCTGGAGCCTGCGGGCGTGTTTTATCTGCCAATAACCTCGAGGTTCGAAAAGGAGGATACGCCGCGGTTTTTGTACAGAGGTTATGCCTCGCGGGACGCCGAGACGCTCCGCTTTATGGACGGCGAGATAGGCGAAGCGGACTCCATCGTGCCGCTGTATGTGGACAGAAAGGGCGAACTCGACCTTGAGAGGCACCTCGACAGGGAGGGCTTCGACGCGTTCGGCGACTATGCGGAGGCGCTTGCCGCACACGGCGCGAGCGAGATCGCGAAGGGCTTTATCAAACCCTCTCCCGCAAAGGCATGCTCGCCAATATCCTGCGATTATTTCGAGTTGTGCCCCTATAAGAGCGAGGACATCGTGAGAAGCGGGCACGCCCCGGATATAGAAGGCCTGAAAGAGGCGTGCGTAGGCTGTGCGCCGGATGGAAGCGGCGACTCGGCAAAAGAGGAGAAATGAGATGAGCGATATAAATATGAATGAAATGAATATCGGCGGCGTTCTGTCCGACCCGAGGCTTGACATGCTGCGCGACAGCGACGGAAAACTTCGCCTTACGGAGCAGCAAGGGCGCGCCGTGCTCGAGAGGGGCAGAATATTGATATCCGCGTCGGCGGGTTCTGGCAAGACCGCGACGCTTATAAAACGCATACTTCTGCTTGTGGCGGAGGGCAGAGCTACCCTGAAGGAGACGCTTGTGTGCGTGTTTAACGACAGCGCGCAGGCGGAGCTGAGGCAGCGCTTGCACGCAAGCCTCATAAATTGCGCGATCGCGGAGACGGATCCTGTGAGAAGAAGCCGCCTGTTGCAGGCGATAGACGAACTACCGTTTTGCAGGATAAGCACGATCCATGCCTTCTGTTCCTCGCTGATAAGGGAAAATTTTGAAAAACTTGACATATCGCCCGTCTTTGACATTGCAGATGAGGCGAGGCTGGACGCGCTTATGAACAAGGCGGCGGAAGAAGTCTTCAACGACTACGCAGCGCGCGCGGACGAGGATTTTGCGTACCTTGCGGAGATATTCTCAAAGCGGCGCGACGAAGAGGACCTTAAAATCGTTGTGCGCAAGATATACGAGAGGATGATATTGCAGGAGGACAGGCAGGCGTTCAAAGACAGAGTGCTTGCGGACTTTGAAGACAGCCCCTTGCAGGAGGGCATGCGCGACGCGTATTCGAGGCTGATGGCGGACTCCGTCGAACTTGTTAGGCAAAACCTCGACGAGGTCAACTCCTCCGAAGCGCTGCTTGCCAAGGGATTCGGCGAGGCGGTCTCGTGCGCCCTCGACATCATGAACAACATTATAAACGCGGCAAGTTTCAAGGATATGTGCATGTATGCCCTAAGCTCGCCCCTCATCCCGGACAGGGGGAGGAGAAACGGACTTTGCGAGGCGGATATGGAAATTTCCGCGCTGTCCAACGACTGCATAAACGAACTTAAGGATGTGCTTAAGGAGCTGTGCGAAGTCGGCGCCAAGTGGGACGAATACGCACTTTATCATGTGCAAAACGTTAGATTAATGCGGGGGCTTGTCGACATCGCCGAAAGTTTCGAGGCGGCCCTCGACAGGCTGAAAGCCAAGTACAACGTGCTTAGCTATCAGGACCTGCTGCTGCTTGCGGCGAAGCTGCTTAAGGAATATCCCGACCTCGGCGGGGAATATCGCGTCATCTTTGTCGACGAATATCAGGACGTGGACCCCTTGCAGGAGAGCATATTCTCCCGCCTCATAAAGGACGAGTGCTTTATGGTAGGCGACGTCAAACAGAACATCTACGGGTTTCGCCTTGCGGATCCCACCATACTTCTCGACAGGCGTGCGGCGTTCGAGGCGGGCGAGGGCAAGGTGATAAGTTTCAACTCCAACTTCAGGAGCACGCGCACCATACTGAAATTTGTAAACAGCGTATTTTGTCCCGTCATGACGCGCGAATCGGCGGACGTGGACTTTGCGCATGACGGCGCCTTCGAGTTTTCTTCCGCAGAAGCGAAGGGCGTGGAAGAGGAGCCGGTGCACCTTTGTCTGTTCAAAACTCCCGACCGCAGAGAGAAGAAGAAGTTTTCCGGGCTTTACGACATCACCGCCGACGGGCAGGGCGAGGAGGAAAACGAGCAAAGCGTCGCGGCAAGAGAAGCGCAATTTATCCTTGGCGAGATAAGGTCTCTTGTGGGGCGCGGGATAGGCGCGGACGGCAAGAAGATAGACTATGGCGACATAGCCATCCTCTCGCGCAGGACAAAGGCAAAAAGCCCGCTTTTAAGGCAAGTTCTCAAGACCCTCCGCGACGAGGGCATTCCGCTTGACGAGACAAACGTGGGCAGCGAGGTCTCTGACGCCGAGCGCGAACTGATGCTGATGTTGCGCTCGATAGACAACCCGAGACAGGATCTGCCCTTCGCGGGATTTTTGCTGTCATATTTCGGCGGATTTGACGAGCAGGAGCTCGCGGACATCTCCGCCTTTGACGGAGCGTGTTTTTACGACCGATTCCGCGCGGCAGGCGAGGGAAGCGGAAAACTCGCCGAAAAGGTAAGAGCTACGCTTGACAAATTGTCCGAATACAGGCTTAAAGCCAGCTTCAAGAGCGTCGGCGAACTTGCAAGAGGGATCGTAGGGGATTACCTCTACGACGCGCATATGCTGTCCAAAGGAGAGGGCAGCCTTGCGGAGCTCAACGCGTTTATATCCTCCCCGCTTGCGGAGGACAGCTCGCTTGGCGCGTTCCTTGAAAACTATGCGGGGACGGAGGCGAGCGTCGCGGGAGCAAGCGCAAACAGCGTGCGCGTCTCCACCTTCCACAAATTCAAAGGGCTTGAAAGTCCCGTCGTATTCGTGCTTGACGTCTACTCGCAGATAAGAGTTCCCACCGAAGAGTTTTTGCTGTCCAACGACGGGCTTATCGGCATGAAATACTACGACCCGGCAAGCAAGACCACAAGGGAGACCTTCAGCCACTTCGCGCTTAAAAAACTGAAAAAGGCGACGGACGTCAAAGAGGAAATGCGCCTCATGTACGTCGCGCTGACAAGGGCGAAACAGATCATGTACATAACCTCGTCCGTGGGCAAGACGTACGACTTTGGCAGAAAACCCTTCCTGAAAGGGATAAGCAACACCCTCGACTTTTTGTCCAAGGCGAGCTTTAAGGGCACGCTGTCGGCGGAACCCGATTACAGAGACATATCTGTGGACGCTCCGCCCAAAAAGCAGATTCCGCTTACCATAATCCCCAAAGGCGACGCCGCTCTCACCGCGAAGATCGAGGAGTTGAGGGAAAGGCCGTACGCGCACTCCGAGGCGTGCGCGCTGTCAAGAAAGTACAGCGTGTCGCAACTAAACAACCTTGACGAGCAAAGCGAAAGTCCCTATGCGGACGCAGGCTCCGCCGCGCTTATTGGCACCGCATATCATAAAGTCATGCAGCAGATAGACTTCTTTGCGCGCACAAAAGCCGCGGTCGAGGCAGAGATGGACAGAATGACAAGGGGAGGAAGTCTGTCCGAAGAGGAGCGCGCGCTTGTAAACCCGGACGACATCGCCGCCTGTCTTGACAGCGATATAATGACTCTTGCCCGCGAAGAAGAGACGCGCGGACATTGTTTGAGGGAAAGATCCTTTATGATGCTCAAGCCCGCAAGGGACGTCTCGGACGAATTTGCTTGCGACGACAGCGTGCTTGTGCAAGGCGTCATAGACCTGCTTATCCTTGGAGACAAGCCCGTCATCGTAGACTTCAAGACCGCTCGCGTGACACCCAAAAACGTGCCCGAAAAATACAAAAAGCAACTTTATCTGTACAAAATGGCGGTTGAAAGCGCGATTGGCGCAAAAGTCGACAAAACACTTATATACTCCTTCAAGTCAAAACAAACCGTCGAGGTATAGCCAAAAATACTTATTACGCGCTTCAATTTTCGTCCGCCGAAGACCCGACGAGCGACGGTTTATGTGTCCCGCGCCGCCTGAATTTACGCCGAGTTTATGACCCGAGAGGCGAAATTTTTTGCGCACATTTATGCGCGTTTTTATAAAAAATGTATTCTTTATAATTTTTTTTGATAAGCTTATTGCTTTTTTCGCTCATACTTTGTATAATCATAATAATAAGTATTGTCTTAAGGAGTGCGGTGTGGCGTTTTTTTCTAAAGCGTTCGGCTGGATAGCGGATCTGTCTGCTCAATTGCCTCAGATTGAGTTCAAGACATATTTTATCGCGGTGCTTTGCATTATAGGCGGCGTCGCTCTCATATTGGCTCTCACGATGTTCGGCTCGGCTTGCCACAGGATGAAGAAGGCCTGCGCGCGCATAATCAAATACCTTGCCGATAAAGACAGCGTGGACGACGACAACGTAGGGGATTTTACTTCGCAATGTTTTTCTTCCAAAGCTCCGCAAAGTCTGCGCGACGCATGGGTGCAATTTCTCGGCGTGAGATTTGGATATCCAAGCGAAATTTTAAGCGAGCAAAACGTCTTTGAAAAAGAGGTCAAAAAACAGCGCGACATCCGCGCCAACGTTTTCATTTGCATATCTCTTGTGCTGCTCGCCGCGTTTGCGTTCTGGGGCTACGGCTCGCTTGAAAGCAACGAGATGGGCGTGATACATTGCCTTGGCCTCGCGCTTATAGGCGTGCTTTATTTTGTGCTGGTAGTGCTTGGGCGCAAGCAATATAAAAACGCGCTCGAAAGCTTTTCAAATATGCTTGAGGACCTCGACGCAAAAGTCAATCTGCAAGTCGAAAAGAACTTCGCCGTAGATTCCTCTCCCCTCAACGACATCTCCGCCATCGTGGACGAGATCGTCGCGCGCAACACTTCCAAATACGTCGAGGTCGAGGAGGACGCCGGGGTGCCCGATCTGTCCGTCGCGGGCGAAGAAGTCCATGAAGAAGCCGACCTTGAGGAAATAGACGAAGCCCCCGCAGCGCAGGCGGAACCTGCCGAAATCCCCGCAGAAGAAGAGGATACTCCCGCAGAGCAGGCGGAGGAAGTCCCGACGGAAGACAATCCCGAACCCGCGGTTGAAACTCCCGCTGAGGGAGCCGTAGAGGCTCCGGCGGAAGAGGCTCCCACAGAAGCGCCAGAAGAGGCTGCCGTGGAGAAGGGCGAGGCACAACCAGAAGAGCAACCCGCGGAACAACTCGAAGAACAACCCGAGGAATCCGAAGAACAGCTTGAAGAGCAAATAGAAGATCAACTTGTCGAAGAGCAGCCCGAGGCAGAGGTCGAGGAGCAGCAACTTGAAGAGCAGCCCGCGGAGCAGGCGGAGGCCATAGAACAAGAGGATAATTTAGCGGAAGAGGAGCAACCCGAAGAAAGCGTTGAGCAACAAGCTCCCGCCGAGGACGAACAGCAGGACGAGCAGCCGCAAGAAGAATTGCCCGAACAGCAGCTTGCCGAAGAGGAAACTCCCGCAGAAGAAGCCCCCGTTGAAGAAGCTATCGTAGAAGCAGAGGAAGCTCCTGTAGAGGAGGTCGAAGAGGAAGCGCCTGTTGAGGAAGCGCCTGTCGATGAGGAAGCCCACGAGGAGCCCGAAGAAGAGCAGAATATGCCTTTGGAGGATACGGACGAAGAGGCTCCCGCCGAAGCGGAGGCTCCAATAGAGGAAGAAATTCCCGCAGAGGAAGAATCTCGGGAAGAGAGCGTAGATGAAGCTCCCATAGAGGAAGAAGCCCCCGAAGAGGCCCCGGTTGAGGATGCTCCCGAAGAGACTGTTGAGGAAGCTCCCGCAGAAGAAGCGGAAGAAACGCCCGCGGACGAGCCCGTCGCGGAAGAGCCGGAAGAGGAGCCCGAGGTCATCTACCATGTGGAAGAGGTCGAGGAGGAGGACGACGTCAAGCCGCCCAAGCTCTTCAAACTTACGGCGGCGGTGGACTTCATGCTGTCGCAGAACCTGTCTAACATGTTGCTGTCCAACATCTCCAACATGTTCAAGGGCGCGAGGTATAAGTATGAGGACAATCCCGAAAACCTCGCCATCCTTGACAGTTGTATCTCTCGCCTGGACGATCGCATTGCGGGCAGAGACTGATTGAGAAAATATAATAAGAGAGGATAAAATTATGTTTGGCAAGAAAAAGAACGCGGTTCAGGAAGAGCAGCCTTTGGCAAACGAACCCGAAATCGTCGAAGAGGCGCCCGTCGAAGACGCGGAAGCCGTGAACTCCCCTGCGCCCGAAGAGGAACAGAAGATCTATCTTGAAAGCGAGCTGTGGGAAGATATCGACGACGTCGCAGAGGATGTCGAGGAGCTTGAGCCTTTGCTTGAACCCATTGAGGAGGACGAACTTGTCCCCTTGGAGGAGAACGAACTCGAGGCAGAAGAGCTTGAAGAGGAGCCTGCGGAGATCATGGATGAGGAGCCTGCCGACGTCATCGAGGAAGAGCCTGTGGACGTTCTCGAAGAGGAACCGCTTGACAGCCTTGACGAGGAACCTGCCGCGATCGAAGAGGAGGAAAAACATCCCGTCGATCCCGCCGAACTGCATCACGAGGAAGAGAAGCAGGAAGAGGAAGTCGTATATCAGGTGGAGCAGGTCGAGGACGAGGACTACGTCAAGCCCGCAAAGCTTATCAAGTTGCCCAATCTGGTCGACTATATGCTGTCAATGAACTTGTCCAAATCCATGCTGATGAACGTTGAGGCGATGTTGCTCAAGCAATACGAGAAGTACAAGGACATCCCCGAAGAGAAGGCGATCCTTGTGGAGTGCATGAAGAAGGTCATGAAAAACGTCATGCCCGGCAAATAAGTTTGTTGCAAATAAAAAGGCCGCTTTCAAAGCGGCTTTTTTATTTGCGGAATTAAGTAAATTTTATTGCGAATCGCAAAATTATAAGCAATCTAATCGGATAAATTCGCTTTATTTATCATCATTGATTATTTAAGCATGCGCTTTTTCCACATGATGATAAACATGATTATAAGCAGCACTATGGATATGCCTATGACCACCCAGAATCCCCAATTTTTGTCGCCGAACGGCACTCCCGTATTCATGCCCCAGAACGCCGCGACCATTGCGGGCACGTCGATACATATCGTGATGACGGCAAGCGCTTTCATGACGATGTTCAGGTTGTTGGATATAAGCGAGGCGTAGGCGTCCATCGTCCCCGAAAGTATGTCGCGGTAGATGTTGGACATCTCGATGGCCTGTTTGTTTTCTATCAGCACGTCGTCCCACAAGTCGTCGTCCTCGTCGTAAAATTTCACGAGGCGGGGGACTTTGTCAAGCACTGCCGTGTTGGCGCGCAGCGAGGTGGAGAAGTATACAAGCGCCTTTTCAAGGGACAACATCTCGATAAGGCTTTCGTTCTTCATGGATTTTTCAAGGTCGTTTTGCACGCGTTGGCTTGCGCGGTCTATCTGCTTGAGGTATTGCAGATACTTTTTGGATATGACGTATTGAAGCTGCAGGAAAAAGCGTATGCGCTTATGTATGTTGAAATCTTTTACAAAGCGCCCCGCCATAAGATCGTAGATTATCGACGTTTCGTTTAGGCATACCGTGACGACCACGCTGTCCGTGCTTATAAAGCCGAAAGGCAGGGTGGCGTAGGTGTATTTGTCGTCGTCCTCTTCCGTTATCGGGATGTCGGTGACGGACATCAGGACGGTATGCGGAAGCGCGGACTTATCTTCCAACTCGTCGCCGAAAGACAGGTCTTCCACGCCGACCTCTTCCTTTTCGATACGAGCGCGCTCTTCGGAGTCGAGCGCCGCCTTGATATAATCCTCGGGGATGAGGGTAGCGCGGGAAATGAAGTCGATCTCCTTATCCGTCGGATTGGACATGTGAATCCAGTGGTCGGAAAAATCATATCCGTCCACAATCAAAGCGTTGTCAACTTCCACGACAGATTTGTTGAGCTTTTTGAATACCTGGAGCATAACGGGACCTCCTTTATTGCGATGGCACGCGCCACGCTTTGGAAAGTCCCAAAACGTGCGCGTTTATTTGGATAAGAGCCTACTTCGTGGGTCTGCGTCCATATAACTTGCACCTCTAAAATTACTTTTTTTATCATTCTATCAAAAAAAAATATTTTAGGCAACCGTTTGCGCGCCCGATAAATAAATTTTTTCCGCTCTTGCGCGCGACTTATGCAAGAGTTTTTTAAGATATTTTATTTTCTCTTGCAAATGCCCGCGATTTTTGTTATCATATTTGTATAAATCTTATAAGCAATATAGGAGGACTTATAATGAAAAGCAAAAAGTACGTATACCTTTTCACCGAAGGCAACGCAAATATGCGTGAACTGCTTGGCGGCAAGGGCGCGAACCTCGCGGAAATGACAAACATCGGTTTGCCCGTCCCGCAGGGATTCACCATCACGACGGAAGCCTGCACTCAATATTATGAGGACGGCAGACAGATCAACGCCGACATCCAAAAGGAAATACTTACCTACATCGAAAAACTTGAGGGGATCACCGGCAAAAAGTTCGGCGATAAGGAAAATCCTCTTCTCGTTTCCGTCCGTTCGGGCGCAAGAGCGTCAATGCCTGGCATGATGGACACAATTTTGAACCTCGGCCTCAACGATGACGTTGTCGAAGTGCTTTCCGCAAAGTCCGGCAATCCGAGATGGGCTTGGGACTGCTATCGTCGCTTCATCCAGATGTTCTCCGACGTCGTCATGGAAGTCGGCAAGAAATACTTTGAAAAACTCATCGACGAGATGAAAGAGAAGAAGGGCGTCAAGCAGGACGTCGAGCTCAACGCGGACGACCTCAAATGCCTTGCAAATCAATTTAAGGCAGAATACAAAAAGCAGCTTGGCAAAGACTTCCCCACCGACC
>CANQCC010000032.1 GCA_947589635.1 uncultured Clostridia bacterium
GTTTGATTTTCTAGCAAGTCACGTACGCCTATGTATGCTCCTCTTGCCTTGCGGGTTTGTTCGTTTGTCCTTGACGCTTACACGCGGTTTTACGTTATCTAAGTTTGATAAGTGGCATAAAAATATTATGGTACCCCCACCACCGCGCAAAGCGCGGAGCCTCCCCCTATATATCACCCCATAAAACTCGCTATGCTCCTTTCTATGGGGACCCCGATCCATTACCCCACAAACTCGCTACGCAATTTTGCGGGGACCCCGATAGCCTTCTATCCAACGTTATCGAAGGGCGAGGCCTACGCTCGGACAAGGCGTTACGTTAAGCACAGACAAATATTTACGTGGGGATAGGGGCTACACTCAGACAAATTTCTAATTATCCGTTGTGGGCATACCCTCTTTCCAACGCAGAATTGAGATAATAGAAACATCCAAGACAAAAATCTTATTATCCATTTTGGGCATACCCCTTTATAGCGTAAGTGTAGAATCACTTTCCCTGTATAGGGGGAGGCTCCGCGGCAAAGCCGCGGTGGTGGGGGTCCCGTAAAACATGCTTGCACAAAATTAATCCGCTTAAAAACAGCGGGCGACAGCCCGCAAACCCAAGCACAAAAAATAGCGAGCCATGAGCATTTTTGACCTCGAAGGCTTTCTTCCTCGGTAAATGCGAATTGTGAAGCGGTCATTCCCTTTATTATTAACGCAACGTTTGTCCGAGAGTAATTGGGGTCCCCGCAAAATTGCGTAGCGATTTTGTGGGGTAATGGATTGGGGTCCCCATAGAAAGGAGCAAAGCGAGTTTTATGGGGTAAGTAAGGAGTGGCGCAGCAGCTTGCGGTGGGCTTTTAGGCACCTTGCAAGGCAATGGTGCCAAGCCCTGAGCAATTGCAAGCGGTTTGCAAAGGGCGTAACGCCCTTTGCCGAGGGCGCGGGGCGAGGAGCACCGCAAAATAATAACTTATCGGCGTTTCGTTCCGAGCGAAAGCGAGGGCGGGACGCCGCGCATAATATTATTAATTGCATAATGCAAGTTTGCAATTTGGATATTGCATAATGGGCGGAGAGATGGTAAAATATCAGTAAAGTAAGGCAGGCGCCGCATAAAGTTTTGCTGTGGGGGCAAAACAACTTTATGGCGGATCGCGAGGTGAAAATATGAAGATTTTGTTTGTTGCTTCAGAGGCGGCTCCGTTTGTCAGGTCGGGAGGACTTGGCGACGTGGCGGGCGCGCTCCCGAAGGCTCTAAACGAGCTGGGGCACGATTGCAGGGTGATCTTGCCCTTTTATAAGGACGAGATCAAGCCGGAATATCAAAACATGTTCCGTTTTGTTGCTTCCACCTATGTGGATCTCAGCTGGAGGCGGCAATACTGCGGCGTGTACGAGGCGAGCTATGAGGGCGTGACCTATTATTTTATCGACAACGAGTATTATTTCAAACGCAAGGGGCTGTACGGGCATTTTGACGATGGCGAGCGTTTTGCGTTTTTCTCGAAGGCGGTGCTTGAGGCGCTGCCCCTTGTGGACTTTTTCCCCGACGTATTGCACGCGAACGATTGGCATACGGCGCTGACTCCCGTCTTTTTGGACGTATTTTATCGTTACAGCGACGATTATCAGAAGATCAAGACGGTGTTTACCATCCATAATATCGAGTTTCAGGGCAAGTATGGCGACGGGCTTATCCGCGACATCTTGGGGCTTCCCGACTGGGCGGTGCCGCTTGTGATGATGGGGGACTGCGCCAACTTCATGAAGGGCGGCATAGAGTGCTCCAACGCGGTGACCACGGTGAGCGAAACTTACGCGGGCGAGATCCTCGATCCCTTCTATTCCTATGGGCTTGAGAGCATACTTGCGGAGCGCCGCTTCAAACTTCACGGCGTCGTCAACGGCATAGACCAGAGCGTGTACGATCCTCAGACGGATTCCCGCCTCTTCAAAAACTACTCCGTGCGCGACTACAAGACGGGCAAGGAGGAAAACAAGAAGGCGCTAAGCGAGCTTATCGACTTGCCGTACGCTCCGGACAGACCGCTTGTGGCAATGGTCTCCCGCCTGACGGAACAAAAGGGTCTTGACCTTGTCGCGACGGTCATAGACGACATCATGCGCGCGGATACGCAGGTGGTCGTGCTTGGAACGGGCGATTGGAAGTACGAAAACATGGTCAAAGGAGTGGAGTCCCGCTATCCCAACAAATTCCGCGCTGTGCTGGCGTTCTCGGGAGACCTCGCAAGCAAACTTTACGCGGCAAGCGACATCTTCCTGATGCCGAGCAAGTTCGAACCGTGCGGCCTCAGCCAACTCATCGCGATGAGATACGGCTCCATCCCCGTAGTGCGCGAGACGGGCGGCCTTAAAGACACCGTCCCCGCCTACAACCCCGAGATAGGCGAGGGTAAGGGCTTCACTTTCAAGACCTACAACGCCTACGACATGCTGGACGCGGTGTGGCGCGCCTACGCCTGCTACTACGACAAGAAGCAGTGGGACAAGGTGGTCAAAAACGCGATGAAGTCCGACTTCAGCTGGAAGGTCAGCGCAAAGAAGTACGTCGACATATACAAGAATCTGTAAAATGTTGTGCCCAAAACAGGCGCGTCGGCTTAAAAGGCATTCGGGCGGCGAGAGAACAACCTCTCTCCGCCTGTATTTTTTTGCCTGCATTTTCGCACTGTGGAGGGAAGCGGGAGACAAATTGCGGCAACTTTCGCAAAGATTTCCGCATTATGTTGACAAGCGTATGCCAAATTTGTAAAATATTAAGCGTTGATATAATATATGCATATATTATATTGGCAATAATCCAATCACATACCGTTCGGGGAAAGCGGGAAAAGGCAGGAAGCATGAATCACAAAGTGACATCCAAGGAGTTTACGGCTCAGCTCACCTCAACGCTTGCGCGCTATTTCGGCGTCAAGCCCGAAGACGCCAGCAAGACGCAGATATATCGCGCCACGTGCATGTGCGTCAGGGACATCCTCACTCAGACGCGAGTCAATTTCAAAAAGCAGGTTCGCGAGCAGAACGCGAAGCAGATATATTATATGTCGATGGAATTTTTGCTTGGCAGGTCCCTTAAAAATCACCTGTTCAACCTCGGCATCACGGACGAAGTCACAAAGGCGGTGGAAAGTTTTGGCGTCAGCATGGAAGAAATTTACGCTTTCGAGCCCGACGCGGGGCTTGGCAACGGCGGTCTGGGCAGACTGGCGGCGGCGTACATGGACGCGCTGACTTCGCGCGGGTATGCGGCAAGCGGATTTTCCATACTTTACGATTACGGTCTTTTCAAGCAGATAATAGTGGACGGCTGGCAGCTGGAGCAGCCCGACGATTGGCTCAAGATGGGGGACGTGTGGCTTTCTCCCCGCATGGAAGAAGTGTATCCCGTCAAATTTGGCGGCGTAGTGGATCAGCATTGGGAAAACGGCAAGCTGACGGTCACTCAGCGCGACTGCACGGTGGTCAACGCGGTGCCTTACGATATGAACATTTCGGGCTATGATACGGACACGGTCAATCGCATACGTTTCTGGCACTCAGAGGCGGCGCAGGATTTTGACATCCACATGTTCAGCCGCGGCGAATATGTCAAGGCGAGCGCGGCGAAGGCTATGGCGGAGTCCATAAACAAGGTGCTCTATCCCGCCGACGACCACATAGAGGGTAAATCGCTTAGGCTGAAGCAGCAATATTTCTTTGTGTCCGCTTCCATTCAAAGCATATTGAAGAGGCACTTGAAGACAAATCCCACCCTCGACAATCTTGCGGACTGCGTGGCGATACACATCAACGACACGCACCCAACGCTTTGCATACCGGAGCTCATGCGTCTTCTTCTCGACGAGTACGGCTACGGATGGGATCAGGCATGGGACATCACTTGCAATACGATATCCTATACAAACCATACCGTCATGGCGGAGGCGCTTGAAAAGTGGCCGCAGGACCTCTTCCACAATCTGCTTCCGCGCATATACCAGATAGTGCACGAGATAAATCAGCGCTTCTGCGACGAGCTTTGGAGGTATTATCCCAACAATTGGGACATCGTCTCCAAAAACGCCGTGCTGTCAAACGGGCAGGTCAAGATGGCAAATCTTTGCCTTGCGACCGCGCACACCATCAACGGCGTGTCGGCGCTGCACAGCGACATCCTGAAAAACGACGTGTTCAGGGACTATTGCCGCATGCACCCCGAAAAATTTACCAACGTCACAAACGGCATAACGCATCGCCGCTGGGTATGTCAGGCCAATCCCCGCCTCGCCTCGCTCATCACGGAGCTTATCGGGGACAGCTGGATAAAAGAGGCCTCCAACCTTGAGGAGCTGCAAAAGTATATGGGCGACAGGCAGGTGCTCGATCGCCTTGCCGAGATAAAGCGCAGCAACAAGGAGGACCTTGCAAAGTATATCCTCGAGCACAACAACGTGGCAGTCGACCCGGACAGCATCTTCGACGTGCAGGTCAAGAGGTTGCACGAATATAAGCGCCAGCTGCTAAACGCTTTGCACATCCTCGATCTTTACTATCGCTTAAAGGAAAATCCCAACCTCGACGTACAGCCACGCACCTTCATCTTCGGCGCGAAGGCGGCAAGCGCGTACTATATGGCGAAGCAGATAATCCGCCTCATTTGCACGATGGCGGACGTCATAAACAACGACCCCGACATCAAGGGCAAGATAAAGATAATCTTCCTTGAAAACTACCGTGTTACGCTTGCCGAGATGATAATGCCCGCCGCCGAAGTGTCCGAGCAGATATCCCTCGCCGGCAAGGAAGCGAGCGGCACCGGCAACATGAAGTTCATGATAAACGGCGCGCTTACGATAGGCACCCTCGACGGCGCGAACGTCGAGATCCACCAGGAAGTGGGCGACGGCAATATCTTCCTGTTTGGACTGCTTGCGGACGAGGTCGCGCAGATGTGGAAGCAGGGCTACGATCCCTCGCACTACTATCAGACCAATCCGCGCATAAAGCGAGTCGTGGACGCTCTCAGGCAGGGCGGCAAGGACAAGAACGGCATTGCCTTCGGCGAGATTGCGGATTCCTTGCTTATCGGCCGCGGCGGGCAGCCCGACGGATATATGGTGCTTGCGGACTTTGACAGCTATTGCAACGCGCAGGCCAGAGTGGACGCGACTTACCGCGACAAATACACCTGGAACAGGATGTCCCTTGTCAACATCGCGAAGGCGGGCTTCTTTGCGGCGGACAGAGCCGTCGAGGAATACGCGCAGCGCATATGGGGAATAAAGCCCATCAACAGATAAATCAGGGAGGCGGCGGCAATCGCCGCCTTAATAAACCATGTACGATCCTCTCATTGACAAAAAGCCATACGGCGCGACGGTCGCAAATGCCCCGACGCACATCCGCTTTCCGCTTGAGCGCACGTTGGGCGCAAGGCGCGCTTTTATAGTGCTTCGCCGCGTGCACGGCAAGGACGAGGCGGAAGGAGAGGAAATAAGGTTTGAAATGCCTCTTGCAAAACGCGAGGGCGGCGAGGACATATTTGAGATAACCTTTACTCTTGACGAGTGGGGCATATACATGTACCGCTTCGAGGCGGAGCTTGAAGGGGGAGACATCGCCTTCTTCGGCAGGGGCGCAGACGGCAAGGCGAAAAGGCAGGATTGGTTGCCGGAATGGCAGTTGACCGTATCAAAACGCGCATATAAAACCCCGAATTGGGCAAAAAGCGGCGTAATTTATCACATCTTCGCGGACAGATTTTGCAGGGTAGGAGAAAGCGATTTCAAAAAACAGGGCAGGCTGCATACATATTGGACGGACAGGCCGGACATCGCCGAACCGCTTAAGGAATACAGGGCGGACGACTTTTTCGGCGGCAACATCAAGGGCATATTGTCAAGGCTGGGATACCTTAAATCCCTTGGCGTCACGCTGATATATCTTTCGCCCATTTTCGAATCATCTTCCAATCATCGCTACGACACGGGCGACTACCTTAAGATAGACGAGCTTTTCGGCACCGAGGAGGAGTTTGATACGCTTGTGCGCGAGGCGGGCAGGCTGGGTATAGGCATAATGCTTGACGGCGTGTTCAATCATACGGGCGCGGACAGCCGCTATTTCAACAAATACGGCACGTACGACTCGTTGGGCGCCTATCAATCCCCAAAGTCCCCCTACTTTGATTGGTACACCTTCAAGCACTATCCCACGGTTTACGATTGCTGGTGGGGAAGCACGGTCGTGCCCACCGTCAACAAGAGCGCCGAAGGATATAAAAAACTTATTCTCGCGGACGGCGGAGTCATAGACAAATGGACAAAAAAAGGAGTGAAGGGTTGGCGCCTCGACGTCGTGGACGAACTGCCCATAGACTTCACGACCGAACTATGCCGCCGCATAAAGAGCGAGGGCGAGGATACGCTTATAATAGGCGAGGTGTGGGAAGACGCGTCAAACAAGATATCCTATGACAAGTGGCGCCCGTACTTTATGGGCGAACAGCTTGACGGCGTCATGAACTATCCCTTCAAGAGGGCGATATTATCGCTTGCGACGGGCGGCAGTTCCGCGGCGTTCAGGGAAGAGATAACGCGCATACTTGAAAACTATCCGAAGCAGAGCCTCGACGTGCTGCTGAACCTTATAGACAGCCACGATACGGTGCGCGCCCTGACTGCACTCAGCGGAGTCCCCGCGCCCGAAAGCAAGCTGCAAAGGGCGGACTTCAAACTTGGCGACGAGGAATACAGGCTTGCGAGAGAGCGGCTGATATTTGCCTCCACCCTTCAATTCACGCTGCCCGGAGTGCCTTGCGTATACTATGGCGACGAGGCGGGCATGCAGGGCTTTGAGGATCCCCTCAACCGCGGCGCATATCCCTGGGGCAGGGAGGACGAGACGCTGCTTGCGCACTACAGGGCGCTCGGCCGCATGCGCGCGAAATACGCGGACATTTTGCAGGGCGAGACGACGTTTGAGGACGACGACGCGCTTGTCGTCTTCAGAAGGCGAAGCGAGGCGGGCGAGATGACGGTGCTTGCAAATCCTTCGGACGTCGCCGTAAGAAGAAAGATAGCGGGCAAGGACGCGTTGACCTCAAGGAGCGTAAGCTATGTCACGGTCGCCCCTCGCAGCGTAAGAGCGCTGATAACAAAATAAGCGCGCAGTAAACGCGAGACGATGGCAAAAGTAGACAAGGACAAAAAAACAAGAGTCCGAAAAGAATATAAACGTCAAACAGACGATAAACAAAAACGCACGGAAACTCCGTGCGTTTTGCATACATATTTTGGACATCAGTCGCTGTCTATGGAGTCGAGGCGGATCTGCCGCTTTTCCTCTTTCGTCAGTTTTCTTCCCTTGCCGATGATGACGCTGTCGCCGTGCTTGACGAATATCATAAGGATGATGGCTATCGCCACGCAGATCGCGCTGTAGACAAACAGCCCGCGGTTGGAGATGTAGTCCATGACGAGGCCGCCGAGGAAGGGCGTGATCGCCTGCGCGGACATCGTCGCCATATAATAGTAGCCCGTGTATTGGCCTACCGTCTGCGCGGTGGAAAGCTCCGTGACCATGGGGAAGGTGTTGACGTTTGCGATGATAAGGCCGAAACCGGATATCAGATAGAACAGCGAGAACAGCACCGCGGGGATTATCGCGTTGGGATTTGTGCGCACAAACGCGAAGATGAGCACAAATGATATGACCGCCAGCCCAAAGCCTATGATGATTGACTTGCGACGGCCTATCTTCGCCGCCATATAGCCGACGGGGATAAACGCTATTGCGCTTATGCCCATGCTCACGCCCGAGATGATGGAGGCTACGCCCGCGGACAGGTTAAGCTCCTTGGTGGTGTATATGGACAGGTTGGAGCTGATCGCGTTGTAGCCCAAAAACCACATGAATATTGACGCGAGGATAAGCCAGAAGGAGACCATCTTTGATTTTTCTTCCTTCGACTTTGCGCTCCACCACTTTTTGGGGTTCTTCGAAGCCGCCCACTCCTTGAAGTTGAAGGGCTTCTTCTCGTTTTTCACGACCTGCCTTGCAAACTCTATAGTTTCGGCAGGCATCGCCGCGGTGCCTCCAACGACCGCCTCCGCGTCGAGGGAGATGTTGCCGATTATACCCTCGTTGCCCTCGCGGATAAGCTCGTCGTGCCCGGAGGGATCTTCGTCCGCCGTCGCTTCGGTGTTTTCGACATTGTCCTCGCCCTCTTCAAGCAATTTTTCGGCAAACTTTGCCGCTTCGGGGTTTTCGCCCTCCGCGAAGTCGTCTATGCCGTATTCCTTGCAGATCTCCTCGCACTTGGCGACAAGTTTACGCTCCTTGACAAGCGCAAGGAAGCCCGCAAGCAACAGCAGCATGCCCGCCGCCACGCTCGCGAAGATTATCACGTAGTTATACAGGCTGGTGCCAAACAGCACGACCGTGTATATAAGGAAGGCTATTGCGCCGCCTACGCCGCCGCAAAGATTTATGACCGCGTTGCCCTGCGAGCGCAACGGCTTTGGCGTTACGTCGGGCATGAGCGCGACCGCGGGACTTCTGAACGTCGCCATCGCGATAAGCACAAGCAACAATATCACCATGTACACCGCAAGGCTTGTCGTGCCCGATTTTTTGGTCACATTCTGATACACCTGGTCGGAGATGTAGTTGTTCATGGCGGACGCCACATACTTGTTGTAGTTTGTGTTGCCCTCCTGAATCTGCTTGTAGGTCTTGCCGTTAGGCGCGGTATCCTCAAGTTTGACCTCTTTTGTCTCCGCCACGTTATCGCCGTCCCAGTCGTAGGTGTAGTAATAAGTCTCCTTGCCTATCATGTTAAGCACGGCCTTTTTGGAAGTGAAGTTTGCGTCGTAACGGATCGCGACAAAAACGGACTTGTCCTTGATGTTATTTTTGGCAAGGTAGTCCTTGTCGCAGAGGTTTTTGTCGTTGCTGTCCCAAAACTCGCCGAGAGTCTGCTCCATAAACGCGTCGTCGTTCAGCTGCGCCTCTATCTGCGCGCTCAGGTTATTCGCGTTTTGCTGTTGCTTGAGAGTGGCGACAGGCACGAAGACCATAAGCACTATCGACGCCAACGTCCCGATGACGATAAACGGAGTGCGGCGGCCGAACTTCTTTGCCAGCTTGCCGTGCGCGTTGTCGCTAAGTTTGCCAAAGAGAGGCAGCATGAACAGCGACAGCAAGTTGTCAAGTCCCATGATGAGGCCGCGCAGCGCGTTGGGAAGACCGTAGGCGTGCTCAAGCAAAAGCGGCACCACAAAGTCGTACGCGGTCCAGAAAAGCATGATGATTGCAAACGCGAAGCCGACTTTGAATGTTTGCGGGTAATTCAGTTTCAAAGGCTTTTTTCCGCCTTCGGGAGCGCCTTCGGACGCATTCCCTTCGGGCGCGGGCGAAGCGTCGCTTTCGACGGCGACGGTCCCGTCCAGAACTTCCGCCTGCCCTTCGTCGGTTGTCGCTACGTCGTTTGTGGGCAAGCTTTGATCGGTAATTTCCATAAAATTCTCCTCTTGTCTTAGAATGAGGTCACACCTCACATTTTGTATTATAATGTAAATCCCGCCATTAAACAAGAGTAATTTGAAATATATCCAAAAATAATTATATATGTAATAAAAATAGTTATATATGTAATAAGGAATTATATATCATGCAAAACTATGCGGACGATCCGATATGCGAGGCGGGGCGGCGGATAAAATTGTATTTGCGCCACACGGACAAAAACGGATAATGATATGCCATATGGCTATGGCAAATAAAAAGATACAAGTTAAGGCAGCGGACAATTTGATATACAAAGAAGAGTTGACCAATTAAAATCGGACTATACCGAAATGCCGAAATGATCGAGCAGGCCGTACAACAGCACTCCAAGCGCGGCGCATATGATTATAAACAAGAAGGGGTGCAGCTTTTTGCCCTTGATCTTTATAAATGCAAGAGGGCAGACCGCGGCGAATATCCCCATGCCCACATAGTCGGGGGAGAGCGTCGTCACGGCGAAGATATCGTCTATGCCAAGCAGCACGGACAGCGACAGCGTAAGAAATACCGACATCAGAAGCCCTGTCACCGCGCTGCGCACGCCCGAAAACACCTCGTTTACCGCGCGCTTTTTCATGAACTCCGTAAGCAGCTTTGCGACAAGCACGATTATGATGAGAGAGGGCAGCACTACGCCCAGGGTGGCAAGCACGGCGCCGCCCACGCCCGCAACTTCCATGCCCGCATATGTCGCGATGTTTACCGCAAACGGCCCCGGAGTGCTTTCGGCGATCGCAATGAAGTCCATGACTTCCTCGATGCTCAACCAGCCCGCCGAGACCACGCTTGTGGTTATCATGGGGATCATGGCTTGCCCTCCGCCTATCGTGAACAGCCCTATTTTGAAGAAGGTCCAAAGCAGTTGAAGATATATCATAGCCCGCCTCCTTCGCCGTCCGAAACGTCGTTAATTTTTGAGGGATTCGCGCCGTTTTCGCCATTCAAAGCGCCGGTTATTTTTGAGGGATTCGCGCCATTTTCGGCGTTAGAAACTTCGGTTATCCCGGTGGATTCGGCTTGATTTTTGTCGTTTTCATTTGCTAAAATCGCCCGGTCGTCGGCTTCGGATATGCCGCAGGGCGTTGCCGTATCGGGGGCGTTTTCGCCTTGCAAAGGGGCGATGTCAAAATCTTCGGTTTTTACACAATCAGGACTTTTTATTGTCAAAACGGCATTATCAACTGCCTTTTTTGAAAAATACTCGTCTTTTTCAAGCGGCATCCCGACGCGCTCGCAGAAGTAGGGAGCGGTGCCCTCGACAAAGTATTTTTTGCGCGTGATAAGAGTGGACAGCGCGACCGCTACGGAGCATACGACTATCGTGCCAAGCATGATGTAAATGACGTCCGCGCGCACCACGAACACAAGCACAAACGCCGCCGCCATTATGACAAACGAGAACAGGGTCTTGCGCATGTTTTTGAAGAAGGACAGCGTGGACTTAAGTATGAGCACAAGCACGCCTATGCGGATGCCTTTGAACAAAAATCCAACCCACTTGTTGTCCTTTACGAGGTCGAGGACGACGGACAGCACGGCGATTATGGCAAACGCGGGGATGACTACGCCAAGCGTCGCGACAATGCCGCCGAGTATGCCGCATCTGCGCGTGCCGATAAACGTCGCGCAATTTATCGCGATGGCGCCCGGAGTGCTTTCGGCGATCGCGAAGATGTCGCCAAGCTCATCCTTTGTGACATAGTGCTTTTTGTCCACTACTTCCGCTTCGAGCAAAGCAAGCATGGCGTATCCGCCGCCAAACAAAAACGCCCCTATCCTGAAGAAGATGAAAAACAGGGATGCCAAGTCCTTAAAATATTCGCGGGCGTTTCGTTTTTGCGCTTTCATATGCTTGAAAAATACGGCGAATTTACAACTTGTTCGCGCGTAGGGTACGAGGCTATCGCGCCTTTTTTTGATACCGATATTGCGGCGGCGACGGAGGCGAAGTTCATATAATAGGACATTTCGCAGAAACTTCCAAGTCCGTTTCGCGCCGCGAGGGCGAGCAGCGCGCCGACAAAGCAATCTCCCGCGCCCGTCGTGTCTTTTGGAGCCTTGTTCAGCGCGGGTTTGACGCAGACAGGCTCTCCTTTCGACTTGAGGTCCACAAGAGCGGAGCCTTTTTCGCCCATTGTCAGCGCGATATAGCTTGCGCGGCGACACAGCGAGGGCAGATTGCCGGGGTCTATGCCGTCGGCGGATATTTTTATGCCTTCGGCAAGCGCGTACGCCTCGTCGTCGGACAGCTTTATTATGTCCGCTTCCGCAAGATACGCGCGGGACAGGTCAAGCATATTCTCGCGGCCCTCCCAGAGGGCGGGGCGCAGATTGACGTCGTAACTTATAAGCGCGCCGCCCATTCTCGCCGCTTTTATTGCCTCGTCGTGCGCGGCCCTCGCGCCGTCGGACATAAGGCAATCGGAACAGAAATGCAAGATATCTCCGCGCTTGAACGGGATATTTGTCACATCCGCGGGGCGCAGGTCAAGGTCGGCGGTATTTTGTCTTGAAAACTCAAATTTTCGCTCGCCGTTTTCAAGCGTGACCAAGGCGATAGCGGTTGGGGACGCGGTGCGTTTTGCAAAGCGCATGTCAACGCCGCAAGCCGACAGCTCGTCAAATATTTTTTTGCCGCCTGTATCGAAGGATATCCCGCCTATAAACGCGCTTTTGCCGCCGAGTTTTGCCACGCACGCCGCTACGTTTGCGGGAGCTCCGCCCACGCGCGCCTCGTCGCCGTATACGTCCAGAAGCGCCTCGCCAAGGCAATATACCGTGCCGTTTACTTTGCCTGTCCCAAACATAAAGATCAATCGAAGCCGCGCAGTTCTACCTGCCGCACCTTGCCGTCGAACAGCTTGAGGAAATCTTCCGCTTCCGCCTTAGAGACCGCCGTGTAACCGTGGGATATGCACCCCTCGCTGTCCACATAGTGCTGAAGGACGTACTTTTTTGCGCCATTTATCCAGTCTGCGATCTCCGCCATATCTTCGGCGGAGTGGAACTCCTTGATGACGGTGGTGCGAAATTCATAATCTTTCGCCTCGCGCATGATGAGGGAAATGCTCTCGTTTATCGCGTCCATATCCACGCGCTCAAGCCCGCAGGTCATGGGATATTTTGACGGACTGTTTTTTATGTCCATCGCCATATAGTCCACAAGCCCCTCTTTAAGCAGCTCCTTCAGAACGCGGGGGCGCAGGCCGTTGCTGTCCACCTTGGTCGTATACCCAAGCGCCTTGACCTTGGCAAGGAAGTCCGCAAGGTCGGGCTGAAGCGTGCTTTCGCCGCCCGTTACGCACACCGCGTCCACAAGCCCCTTGCGCTTTGCAAGGTAGTCGAAAACTTCCTCTTCGTCAATAAGCTGAGAGGCGACGTCGCCGATCACAAGCGCGCCGTTGTGACAAAAAGGACAGCGAAGATTGCAGCCGCCCGTAAAGACC
>CANQCC010000033.1 GCA_947589635.1 uncultured Clostridia bacterium
GTGGCTCCCGTCGCGACCGTCACCTCGGACGTGCGCTTTGAGATCTTGTCGAGCACGCTGTTATATTCATATCCGAACACTTCGCACAGCAAAGCCGCGACCGCCTGCTTGTCCCTCGTATCGGACGGGCGCACATACAGGTTGTACCTTGTCGCCGTCGCGGCAAGCACGTTGCCCCTCGCGTCGAGTATCCTCCCTCGCGGAGCGTCCGTCGGCAAGTCCCTCAGCCACTGATCGAGCGCCTTGGCGGTATACTTTTCGCTAAAAAATATCATGACCGCTATCATCTTGCCGAAAACCGCGAGAAATAAAAAGACAACCAGCAGCAAAACTGCCGGAAGTCTTTTTGTTGGGTTATATTGCCGATTGATGTAAGACTTGAGTTTCATACCGAAGTTTATTTGCAAACTTCGATATATATGCCGTCGCGGCAAAAATTTCAGTCTATGGGCTGCTCTATCGCCGTGAACGAGGAGGCGGGCACTACCGCTTTGCCGCTGTTAATCTTGCCCGCGTTGACCGCTATAAGCGTGATAACGGTTATGACCACCGCGACATAAAGCCCTATTATCAACTTGCTTTTGCGCTCGAGCTTGCGGCGAGTCCTTGCATGAGGCGCGGTCTGCTCCTCCTGCCTTGACTCCGTCCTCGAATATTGCTCGGTCACGCCAAGTTTGGAATCGAGCTCCCTTGCGCGGGCCATGGATTCCTGCTGAGCCGTGTAATCGTACAGCGAGGATTGAGGCATATATCCCTGCGAATATCCGTAACGTGCGTTAGGGGCCTGATAATATGCGTCGTTTACATAGCCCTGCTCCGCCCCTCTCATATAGGGGTCGCCTTGCATGCGGGGCTCTCTTGTCGCGGCCATGGGCGTATCCATAAGCTGAGCGTCAAAACGCATAGGCTCCACATTTATGGGAGCGCTCTGCATTCTGTGCTCGTATTTGAACTTGTCGAAAGACATGTCCCCGCGAGGCATTGCCGCCGCGTCCGAAGACATCCTGTCGTTTGAGGCAAGACGGCGCTCATAATTGTCCGCTTCCGTCTGACGTGTCTCGTTTCCCAAAAGGTCGTGTAAAGTAAGCATATATCTCTCCCCAACATTTATCCGATTAGATATCGGAAAAGTATTTCAATGTTTATACTTTTTGTATTATCCTGAGCTTTGCGCTCGCCGCCCTGCCGTTCATCTCAAGTTCTTCCGCCGAGGCGACAATAGGTTTTTTATTTACAAGGTCTACTTCCCTATGATGTCCACACACGCAGATCGGGAAGTCCGGCGGGCAGATACAGTCGGTGGCAAGACGGGCAAATTCGGTTTTGACAATTCTGTCCTCGAGGGAGTGGAAGGTGATGACCGCCATTCTTCCACCGCTCTTAAGCCTCAATGCAAGCGCCCTTATCGCCTCGCCAAGCCCGTCGAGTTCGCCGTTGACGTATATCCTTATCGCCTGAAAAGTTCTCTTTGCGGGATGGCCGAATTTCCATCTGTCCTTTGCGGGATAACTTCTCTCGACTATTTCCGCAAGCTGCCCCGTCGTGGCGATCGTATTTTTTTGCCTTTCGGCGACGATATTTTCGGCAATTTGCCTTGCGTATCTCTCCTCGCCGTAGTCCTTAATTATGCTCATCAGTTGCGACGCGCTGAACTCGTTTACCACGTTGAACGCCGTGAGGTATTGCCCTCTGTCCATCCGCATGTCCAGCGGCGCGTCCTGCATATAGCTGAATCCGCGTTCCGCGTTGTCGATCTGATAGCTGCTCACCCCAAGGTCGACAAGCACGCCGTCCACCTTGTCTATGCTGATCGCGTCAAGATCCGCAGGCAAATTTTTGAAGTCGTCGTGCACATATGTCACTCTGTCCTTGAAGGGCATCAGCCTTTCCCCTGCCGCAAGCAGCGCGTCCTCGTCCTTGTCCACCGCGATAAGCCTTCCGCCTTCGCCAAGCCTCGAAACGATTTCGCATGAGTGTCCCGCTCCGCCGACCGTCGCGTCGACGTAAATGCCGTCCGCCTTTATGTCAAGCCCCTTGACGCATTCGTTAAGCATCACGGGGATGTGCTTAAATTCCATACCGTCAGTTCAATGCCCTGTCCCGCATGATCTTGCCGAGGCTCTGCATAATGTTGCTTATGTTGTCCGCGCTCATAAGTTCGGGCCTTGAATCGTACAACTGAGCGGGCCACATCTCGACAAAGTCAAGTTTTGCGATAAACACGACTTCCTTGTCTATCCCGAAAATTCTTTTGATGTTTTCGGGGACGGTTATCCTGTTTTGAGCGTCCCTTTCCACGCTTGCGCTAAGCGAGCGCATCACGGAATATTTGGTCTGCAGCTCGACGTCATAGATATCCGCGTCAAACAAGCTCTCGTGTTTTTTGTCGAAGGTTTCCTTGGACATTATGTTCAGGTTGCCCTGCGCGCCGGGAGACATCACGATGCTTGCGCCCAGCTCGTCAAGCGTAACGGCAGGCATTCTCACTCGATTTTTATCATCGAGCGAATACCTTACGGCGCCTATTGGAGTCAGACTTACTTTTGACATCGCAGTATCCCTCATTTGGTTTGATGAATAAATTATAGCATCAAGTCTTATGCTTGTCAACGGTTTACGCCCATTTTTACCCACTTGCGATTTTGCTACTATTTAGTGGAAATTTGTAGGTTTTTTGAAAACTTTTTTGAAAAAATTTTTTGCATATTGTTTATGCATTAACTAATTTAGTCAATTTTGATACTTGTTTTCGCGCTTCATCAACTTCCCCTCGCCGCGCAAATTTATGCGGCGCAAATCTCCTATATTGCCGCCTCGGAGCGAGCAGGCAACAAAATAGTCCCTTCCGCATATTGTGTAACAAACAAACAGGAGGTAAAAAGATGTCTTTTTGCAATAACAATCAAAATCCCGGGTGCCCGGGCAACATCAACGGCAATCCGCTGAACGGGCTGTGCGAAAAAGTGTGCGTGCAGACGACCAAGATCTTCGACGCATGTATGCTTCAGACAAGCGTAGACAGCACGGTGACGCTTACCGACCTCAATCCCGCGTCCCCCGCCCTGCCGTTGACGTTTACAGGCGGCTCGTCCACGTCGAATGTGGGCACGATAACGGCGCTCAGCGTG
Organism: uncultured Clostridia bacterium; assembly: GCA_947589635.1. Lineage (GTDB taxonomy): Bacteria > Bacillota > Clostridia > Christensenellales > CAG-917 > CAG-475. Next base: position 3,129 of record CANQCC010000033.1, read on the forward strand.
ACACCGATCGCGGACAGACCCGGACTTTCCCGCGTGACGACTACGGTATCCATCCCCGTGCAGATCGCCTATACGGACGCGAACGGAGTCGCGGGCACAGGCACAGGCACCATATCCGTGGCGCAGGACGTCATCATGTGCGTGCCGACGGGCAGCGTGATAACTCCCGTCATTGCCGCAACCGTAAATATGGCGGCGCCGAGAGGCACATACGTATCAGATTCCACGTTTGCGATAACCTCTTGCGTGACGGTCATCCTGAAGGTGCAGGCGGATGTAAATCTGCTTATCCCCTCCTACGGATATTGCAAGATCCCGCAGTGCACCGAGTTCAGCCAGGACGCTTGCCAAGGCGTGTTCGATTTGCCGCTCTTCCCCGTCTGAGGCGCCGTACATAGGCTCCGCCTTTCATTTGAAGGCGACGATATGTCCCAAAACGTACAAACGGGCGAGAACAAATCGCTAAAAACGAACGAAAGCGGATGCAGATAAGTCGCCGAAGCGGACGAAAGAAGATTCGGATACTCCGCTTAAGAGGATAAAACCAAAAATTGCGCAAGAGTCGGATACGGACAAAATATGCGCGATATGCGCGAGCCCGAAAAGCAAATTTCATGCGCATAAAGATAATTCTTTTGCGATGAAAAAGCTCCTCGCGCCTTAGAAAACGACAAACTATATCACTGTTCAAAAGCTCCCGCGCGGTTTGTGCGGGAACTTTTGAATACATACATTTTACTAACAAATCGCGCGACGAATATATTGACGTTTGATGACGCTTCGTCCGTCGTTTTTCATATCTGTTTCGAAATTTTCAATTTGCTTTTTCAAAACTCTTCAAGCAAAGCCTAAGACGAATGATATTAAACTCCAAAATCATATTCAATCGAGTATATATTGATTATAAGGATAAGTTGAAATCGCGCGACGGATATGATATAATGCGGATATGAAAATCTTTGCGATAAGCGATCTTCATCTCTCATCCGCCGTGGAAAAGCCCATGGGCATTTTCGGCATGGAGTGGGAAAATCACTTTGAAAAGATCTGCGAGGATTGGCAAAGCAAAGTCTCTGAGGACGACCTTGTGCTGCTTGGAGGGGATATCTCCTGGGGGATGACCATCGCCGAAGCCGCGCCCGATTACGCCGCAATAGCCAAACTGCCCGGCAAAAAGATAGTCGGCAAAGGCAATCACGACTATTATTGGTCGTCGCTCGGCAAAATGCGGGAGAATTTCAAAGACTTCAACTTCCTTCAAAACAACGCTTTAAGGGTGACCGCGGACGGAGTAAAAGAATTTGCCGTCGCCGCGCGCAAAAAAAACGAGATAGACGACATCAAATGTGGCGGAGCCGTGATAGCGGGCTCGAGAGGTTGGAACATCCCCTCCTCCTCAAGCGAGGACCAGGATATCAAAATTTATAGGCGCGAGCTCGACCGTCTCAAACTTTCCCTGACCTCCGCGCAAACCCTGCGAGGCGAGGGCGAGCCGCTTATAGCGCTGCTTCACTATCCTCCGTTCGAGGCGGACTATGCAAGCACCGAAGTCACGGATATCCTTGAAAAATTCGACGTGCAATATGTGGTCTACGGTCATCTGCACGGCAAGTCCGCGCGCGTCACGCCTTGCCTTGAGAAGAACGGAATAAAATATTTTCTGACTTCCTGCGACCTTGTATCCAACAAACTTACGCTGATCTGTGAGATATAAGCGTAACGCCTTACAGTATGAAAAATCGCCGTTCAGTGGCGATTTTTTTTGCAAAGTTTTACAATTTATGCCGATTTTTAGAATAGTTCAGTTGTCTTATCGTCAATTTTTTGCGTTTTCAAGCAACTGATCTATGCGTCTGAAGACTTCCTCCTTGCCCTGACCCGTTTCGGACGAAGTGACAATGACGTCATTTATGCCAAGCCCTAGTTTGCTTGCGATGACCGCTATGCTCTTCTGCCTTTGAGCGCGCGAGAGCTTGTCCGCCTTTGTCGCTATCACGGTGAGAGGAATTGAGTATGCGTACAGATATTTAAGCATCTGGATGTCGTCGTCGTTGGGTTCGCGGCGGATGTCTACAAGCACAAACACGTTTATAAGCCTCTCGCTTTGCTTCAGATATCCCTCGATAAGTTCTCCCCACTTCAACTTTTCAGCGTCGGACACGCGCGCGAAACCGTATCCCGGCAGGTCCACAAAGTAATATCCTCCCTTGTTTATCTCAAAAAAGTTTAACAGGCGAGTGCGTCCCGGCTCCCGCGAAGTCCGCGCGAGCTTGCCTTGCCCCGTTATCATGTTGATAAACGAGGATTTGCCCACGTTGGATCTGCCCGCGATGGCTATCTCGGGCGCGCCGAAGTCGGATATCGAAGCGCTTTGAGCGACAGATGTTACAAATTTTGCCTGTTTTATCATAATAAGAACGGCGCACGTCGGTGCGCCGCAAATTTTTTACGCCGTTTTGCTCTCCTCGTCGGATTCTCTTATGACGATGGGTTTTGCCTTTTTGCTTATGGCGTCCTCGGTGATGATGACCTTCTTGACGGAATGGTCAGAAGGAATTTCAAACATCAGGTCGAGCAGCACGTCCTCAAGTATCGCTCTCAATCCGCGCGCGCCCGTGTTGAGCCTTATCGCCATATTCGCCACCGCTCTCAGCGCGGCGTCCTCAAACTCCAGATCCACGCCGTCTATCTTGAATTGAGTCTGATATTGCTTGACAAGCGCATTCTTAGGCTCGGCAAGTATCTGCACAAGCGCGGCCTCGTCAAGCGCGTTAAGTCCCACCACGATGGGAACTCTGCCCACAAATTCGGGGATGAGACCGTATTTGATGAGGTCGGAGGGCTGCAAGTCCTTTATAAGCTCGTCATAGCGGTAATCCTTAGTGCCCTTCACCTTCGAGCCGAAGCCGAGTTTGGAGCTGTCTATGCGCGAATCCACTATCTTGTCGAGGTCTACAAACGCGCCGCCAAGCAGGAAGAGAATGTTTGTGGTGTCAAGCTGATAACATTCCTGATTGGGATGTTTTCTGCCGCCCTGAGGAGGTACGTTCGCCACGGTGCCCTCGATGATTTTAAGCAGCGCCTGTTGCACGCCCTCGCCGCTGACGTCGCGGGTGATCGAAACGTTCTCGCCTTTTTTGGCGATCTTGTCAATCTCGTCGATGTAGACGATGCCTATTTCGGCGCGTTTAAGGTCTCCGTCCGCTGCCTGAATAAGCTTTAAGAGGATGTTTTCGACGTCCTCGCCGACATAGCCCGCCTCGGTGAGAGTCGTTGCGTCCGCGACCGCGAAAGGCACGTTGAGGATTTGCGCGAGAGTCTTTGCAAGCAGCGTCTTGCCCGAACCTGTCGGACCCAACAAAAGCACGTTGCTCTTCTCGATCACGACGTCCTCTTCGCCGTTTTTCCTCGGGGGACGAACGCGGCTTATGCGCTTATAGTGGTTGTAGACTGCGACGGACAGCACGCGCTTTGCGTTTTCCTGTCCGATGATGTATTCGTCAAGTCTTTTCTTGATTTGCGCGGGCGTATACAAACTCAGCCCCCCGGCGCTTTCAATGTCCACGGAGGTCAGAATACGGTTGCAAATTTCCACGCAGCCGTCGCAAATATACACGTTGTTAGGCCCGCTGATAAGTTTTGTCACCTCGCTTTCGCTTCTTCCGCAAAAGCTGCAGATCGGGTCTTTAGAGTTTCTGTCCATATGCGTCCTTACGGCGATCCGTGCGCATAAACTTAAATTCATGCGGTTTGAATGCCGATTTTGATAGATTTTGCCGTGGGCGTCACTTCCTGCTGTAGAAGATCTTGTCCACTATGCCATAACTTTCCGCCTCTTCCGCCGACATATAGAAATCTCTGTCGGTATCGACCTCTATCTTCGAAAGGTCTTGCCCCGTGTTGGCGGCGAGGATCTCGTTGAGGCGCTGTTTTGTCTTGAGTATCTGCGTCGCGACAATGGCGATGTCGCTCGCCTGTCCCTGCGCTCCGCCGAGAGGCTGATGGATCATCACCTTGGAGTTTGGCAGCGCATAGCGTTTGCCTTTCGCGCCCGACGAGAGCAAAAACGCTCCCATCGACGCCGCCATGCCTATGCAGATCGTGGACACGTCGCACTTGATGTAGTTCATCGTATCATAGATCGCAAATCCCGCCGTGACGGAGCCGCCCGGGCTGTTGATGTAAAGACTGATATCCTTTTGCGAATCCTTGCCCTCAAGATAGATGAGCTGCGCCACGACAGTGTCTGCGACCGCGTCGTCTATCTCCCCGGTAAGGAAAATTATTCTGTCCTCAAGCAAGCGGCTGTAGATGTCGTAAGACCTCTCGCCTCTGCCCGTCTGCTCGACGACCATGGGTATAAGTTGACTTTTTATGCCTCTTTCCATTTTCATCCTCCGTCTGATGACAGCCAATTTATTTTACACTTTTAAGGTCGTTATTATTCTGCCTTATTGTCTTCGGGCTCTGCCTTTTTTGTTGTTTTTTTGGCGGGAGCCTTCTTTTTGGGAGCCTCTTTCTTCTCCTCGGCATTTTCCTCTGCAGTCACATCCGCTGCGGGAGCCTGTTCAGTCTCGGTCTGCTCGGTTGCGGCGGGCTTTTTAGCGCTCTTTTTGGCTGCGGGTTTCTTTAATGGGGTCTCGTTGAATTGCTTGAGCAGATCCATAAGTTTTCTCGACATCACGGAGTTGACGATATAGTCGAAATATTGCTTATCGATATGCTTTTTGAACTCCTCCGAAGTCATGGAGTTTGCATCGGCAAGCTCTTCTATCTTAGCGTCAATCTCGGCGTCGGAGATCTGGATATCTTCCTTTTCGACTATCGCGCTAAGCACAAGGCGAACCTTGACTCTCTTGACGGCGCTCTCGTTGTACTCGGCAAGCAATTGCTCCCTTGTCATGTTGAGATATGTAAGATATTGATCCAGCTTAAGTCCCTGACGCTCGAGGCGGGATTCAAACTCCGCGACCATGTCGTCCGCCTCGCGTTTGACCATGCTGTCGGGAAGTTCGACCTCGGACGCGTCCACGATGGCGTCCACGATGGCGTCCTGATAGGCGTTTTCCGCGCGCTCTTCGGCCTTTTTGACAAGCTGCGCCTTGACGTCCGCCCTGTACTCCTCAAGAGTGGAAAACTCCGAAATATCCTTGGCAAACTCGTCGTCGAGGGCGGGAAGCTCCTTCTTCTTGACCGCGTGCACGGTGCATGCGAATTTGGCGGGTTGTCCGGCAAGCTCCTTGGCGGTGTAGTTTTCGGGGAAAGTCACGTCGACGTCTTTCACGTCGCCCGCCTTCACGCCCACAAGCTGCTCCTCAAAGCAGGGAATGAAGGACCCGGAGCCAAGCTCGAGGTCATAATCGTTGCCGCTGCCGCCCTCAAACGCCACTCCGTCGCGGGTGCCCACAAAGTCTATGGTGACGGTGTCGCCCATCTTGGCCTCGCCGTCATACGCCACAAAGCGCGCCTGTTTTTCCTGCTGTTGTTTTACGACTTCGTCCACGTCGGCGTCGGAGATTTCCTCCGTCTTCTTCTGAATGCCCAAGCCCTTGTATTCGCCAAGTTTGACCTCGGGCTCCACCGTGACGGTAACGGCATAGGATACGCCGCCGTCCTCTTTGGCGTCGACGTCGTCCACGCTGTCCACCGAGAAAATTCTGTATTCGCCGCTGTTTTCAAGCTCGTTCAAAGACTTGTCAAGAAGGTGATCCACCGCGTCCGAGAAGAACACATAGGGACCGTACATCCCCTCTATGACCTTGCGAGGAGCGTGTCCCTTTCTGAATCCGGGGACGGAATATTTGCCTCTTGTCCTCGTATAAACGACATTGACTGCCTCGTTATATTCGTCTTTGGAGACGGTGTAGCTGAATTTGATTTGGCTCTTGGCGAGCTTTTCGACTGTGTAGTTCATTGATCCTCCGACGCCTTTCGGCATATAATATTTTTACAAGTAATAGAGATTATAGCAGAATACATTTCAAAATGCAACACAAAAATGAGGACAGAGTGTTGAAAATAAACAAAAAAAATGCTAATATGATGCCATGGGAAGCGACTTATTTGCATTAAAAGCGCTCGCGGACGAGCTGAACGCCTGTCTGAAGGGCGCGCGAATAGACAAGATCCAGCAGCCGGAAGCGGATGAATTTCGGTTTTTTGTGCGCGGAGGAGGCAAAAATATGTGCCTTGTAGCCTCGTGCAACGCGCAAATGCCCCGTCTTCATCTTACGGTTTCCAGAAAGCCGAGCCCTCAGGTCGCGCCCAACATGCTTATGCTTTTGAGAAAATACCTCTCCGTCGCGAGTATCGACGGCGTGGAAATTTTCGGCGCGGACAGAATAATCAGGATAAAATTCAACGCCAAGACGGAGCTTAAGGACGACGCGGTCTACTTTTTGTTTGTGGAGATCATGAACAGGTATTCCAACATCGTCTTTACCGACGAAAACTATATCGTGCTTGACGCCGTAAAGCATCTGCCGCTTGACATCGCAAGAAGCCACGTCGTGCTCAGAGGCGTTAAATATTGCCCCGTTCCCCAACAAAAAACAAGCTATCTGAAGGACTGCGGCGAAATTTTGGACGCCTATTCTGGCGGAGACCTCAGAAAATATATCATCTCCAACATATCGGGGTTCAGCCTTGCGACCGTGGACGAACTTCTTACCCGCGCGGGCTTGGAAGGCAAATCCTCCCGCCTTGACGAGGAGGAGCGCAAACGCCTTGACGAGACGCTTGAAAATTTCCGTCTACTTACGCCATCGCCCTGCATAATCGCCGGGGAGGCGTACCCTATGCCCTACGTCAGCCTTGACGCGGAGGGGACGCCGTATCCGACCATGAGCGAGGCGTACGACGCGCTTTACACCGCCGCGGATCGCGAATACCGCAATAAAAACCGCCTTAAAGCGCTGTCGACGCAGATAAAAAATTTGCGCAACCGCGTGCAAAAAAACATCAACGACGACCTGCAGCGCCTCGCGGAATGCGAGCAAATGGATAAATATCGCGTCTGGGGCGAGCTTGTCGTCAACAACATATACAAAATAGAACGCGGAGACAGCGTGCTGCACTGCCTCAATTACTATGACGGGACGGAGGTTGATATCCCCCTAGACGTCAAGCTGCCGCCGTCGAGAAACTCCGCCAATTACTACGCAAAATACAACAAACTTAAGCGCACCAAAGAGTTCGTCTCCAAAAAACTTGTGCACGACGAAGACCTTTTAAGCTACATCATGTCCATAGAGGACGAGCTTGAGCACCTGCCCTTCGACGCCTCCGCCACACCGATTGAGGAGGAGATCGCGGCTATAACCGGAAGCAAAAAGAAGACTAAAGGCAAAGTGCGCAAGGAGTTGCCCGACTCCCCCTACGTCTACCAAATAGACGGCTTTACCATATATCGCGGAAAAAACAACGTCCAGAACGACGAGATAACCTTCAGATTGGCGTCCTCTAACGACATCTGGATGCACTTAAAAGCGGAGCACGGCGCGCATACCGTCATAATCTGTGAAGGGCGCCAAGTCCCCGACAAAGTGCTCAACATAGCCGCGGAGATCACCGCAAGCACAAAACAAGCGGCGTGCGACGTGGACTTTACCCGCCGCAGAAACGTCAGGCGCAAGCCGGGCGGCCATCCCGGGCAAGTAATTTATGTGGATTATGAGACCATCCACGCGAAAAACGACGCACATGAGGAGTTTTTGATAAGAAGATGACAACGGACAATGCCGACGAAAAGATATATACCTTTGTGAACGTCGTTTTCAAAGAGACGGACGAGACGACCTATTGCTATCTTGCGGACTTCGAGATACACGCGGAGGACCTTGCCGAGGTCATGACAGCAGAGGGCAAAAAGTACACAGTGGTGGCCTACATAGACAGGACGACGGCGGACAAAGCTCCCTATCCGTTTGAAAAACTCAAGCACATCACATCAAGAGTGGCGAAAGACTCTCCCCATTATGCCGCGCTTTACTCGAAATACATACTTGATTGCGTCACGGATTGGAACAAAAACGACCCCTTCCCGGAAGACTTCGCGAACGACGGGGATTTTGAGGAAGATTAGGATATAAACGTCTTGAAAAGATTATAAAAAATCGGCTGATTTTGCCGATAATGTTAAAAAATAATCGGTTAGATGACCGATTTATTTTTTGCGCAGGGTTTTAAGCGCCTCCTTAAAACATGTGGGAAGCGGTGCGGTAAAGCTCATCTCCTCCCCCGTGTGCGGATGTTTGAGTTTGAGTTGGGCGGCGTGCAAAAGCTGTCCGTCCGAACACAATTTTTGCGAGCCTCCATACACCGGGTCGCCGACTATTGGATGCCCGATATGCGCGCAATGCACGCGGATCTGATGCGTCCTTCCCGTCTCGAGTTCGAAGCGGACAAGCGTATATGCCTTAAAGCGCTCCAAAACTCTGAAATGGGTCACGGCGCGGCGACCGCCTGCGTCTATCGCCATCTTTTTTCTGTCCCGCTTGCTCCGCGCAATTGGTGCGTCAATGGTGCCGCTGTCCTGCTTGATATTGCCGTCGCAAAGCCCGATATATATCCTGCGAGCGGTCTTTTTTTCTATCTGCGAGGCGAGCGAGCGATGCGCTTCGTCGTTTTTTGCGACCACGATAAGACCCGAGGTATCCTTATCCAATCTATGCACTATCCCGGGACGGACTACGCCGTTAATGCCGCTAAGACTGTCCAGGTTGAAAAGCAGCGCGTTGACAAGCGTATCGTTGCCCTTATAGGAGCTTGCGGGATGTACGACCATGCCGCGAGGCTTGTCTATCACGGCAAAGTATTCGTCCTGAAATATGATATCTAAAGGGATATTTTGTGCCGAAATGTCAAGAGGAATCGCGGGTTTGGGCAAAAATTCCACCGTGTTGCCCTCTCTAAGTTCGAAGCCGCTTTTGAAATGAAGTACGCCGTCCACTTCAACGCCGTCCTTCTCTATCGCGCTCTTTGCCTGCGAGCGAGATATGTCGGCGCGCTCGGACAAAAACACGTCGAGGCGTATCTTGTTGACGTCCACGGTGTACAGCATACGCCTACGCCTCTGAAGCGGACCCGCCGTCCTCTTCTACAGCCTCGTCCGCATGTCCAACTTGTCCGCCGTCCTCTGCATGCTCGCAGGACGGGACGTCTTCTGCATGCTCGCCGCTCTCAAGGTCATCGCGTTCGCCGTCTGCGACCTTTGTCATACCATCGCTTTCGGAGTCCGCCGCGCTTTGCATATCCTCGTTGCCGTCCGAAGAGGTCACTGTCGCATTCTCGGCGCCATCCGAAGAGGCGTCTGTCGCGTTCTCATCCGGCACAGCAGTAAATGTGTATGTGTTTGGCGATTGCATCATGGGATTGAGGTTTATCGGCGCGTCAAGAGGGTCCTCGCCCTGTTCCTGCGCCTTGCCCGCCTGCTCTTCCTTGAATTTTTTGGCGTTCTTACGCCCTTCGGTGACAAGCATAACGATAAGCACTATGACCAGCATGACCGCGCCCACGCACACAAAGGCGTCCGCGACGTTGCATATCGCAAAGTTATCCAAAAACGCGTAGTCTATAAAGTCGCGCACGTAATTGAGCCCTATCCTGTCCACAAGGTTGCCTATTCCGCCGCCGAGGATGATTAGTAGAGATGCGCGCAGCCACTCGTTCTGCTTTTGTGCGAATATAAGGTAAATAAGCACGCCCGTCAGCACTATGAAAGTCACGACGGTAAGCGCCGTCGTATTGCCCGCAAACATGCCGAATCCCGCGCCCGTG
>CANQCC010000034.1 GCA_947589635.1 uncultured Clostridia bacterium
GTTTATCAAACTCCACCAAACGCCGTCAGTTGATGATGGCAGGGCAATACAATTTTCAAATCCGCCGTTTTGCTTAATGTAGGATTGTCAACTGATTGAAACAAAGTTTTTTTGAGAAATTTTAAGAGTATTTTACATGGAAAGTTATTCACAGGGCGGTCCTCTATCCCCCTGCGCAGGGGGATAGAGGAAAAAGCGAGCGTAAGGCAGACGAAAAGCGGACTTAATTGTGGGGAAAAGTACAAAAATGCCGCATGAGGATATAGCAAAATAGCCGTCGGCAGACGGCTTGAAGAGGTCGCGAGACACGGTTTCTTTTACTTTATGGCGCGGAGCTCCTTGTCTTTTTCGTTTGGAGATATCCACCGCCGTGGGTCTTCCGAAGAGCGCAAGACGCTTGTCGGGATATTGTTGGAGCGCGCGAGGTATGCGGACATCTGCGCCTGTAGATCGTCAAAACTGTAATACCGCAGATATTTGTAGAATCGCTCGTTGTCGTTTCGGTGGCTTCGCTCCACTTTGCCGTTATGCCGCGGAGTCCTCGGACGGATAAGCTGATGTTTTATTCCCAAAGCGTTGCAGAGCGCATCCAACTTGTGCACACGTCCGTCTTTCGTCACGTTTTGTAGAAATGTAAACTCAAAGCCGTTATCCGTCTGTATAACGTTCGGCACATAGCCGAAGAAGCAAAAACAGCGCTGCACAAAATCAATAGTACTTTCTTGGCATTGCTCCTTATATGCGCGTATATAGCGTTTGCGGCTTGCCTCGTCTATGCACGTGTATTGATAATATCGCTCCCGCGCGCCGTTTCCGGAGTAACACTCCAAAGGCACATACTTCACATCGATTTGCCACTTCTCGCCCAACTTCAAAGGCGTATCATATGGCTTTGGCTTGTATGGCATGCGCTTTTTGCCTTTGTAGAACTCATTGCGCCGCAAATATCTGTATAATGTCACAGGGTTGCGGCGATAGCCGTAATTGCGGTATAGTTTGCCGTAAAGTTCGTTTAACCCGATATTCGGATTGCGACGTGTTAAAAGAGCTATCGCGCGTTTTTCCGCGTCCGTCTGTTCATTAGGATGATGCATGCCAACACGCGAGAATTGAGGCTGTAAGCTATCCAAAGAGCCGTCATATTGCTTGCGCCACCGCCATAAGGTGGAGCGGCTGATGTGATATCGTCTGCAGATCGTCAAGATGTTAGACGACCTAAGCGCATTAAGAGCGTTTAATTTTTCCTTTGCCGTAAATTTGTACATCATAATCACCTCCGTTTTCCGTACATTATTAAAAATTTGAGGTCAACAACTTAGCCCCGATCGTTGAACAGACAAATGAAGATGCGCTAAAGAAAAAAACAAAAAGGAGGTTACCGCCATGTTGCACATTCTACAAGTGATATTAACCACTCTCCAAATCGTTTATATCATTGCAAAACTTTTCGGTGAACGGTAACCGCCCTCATCGAAAGTGTAGCACATCTCATTTTGTCTGTCAACACCCCAGAACAGCCCCTGACCCGTAGGCAAGTCGTTGCCGGGAGAGCCTATAAAACTGCTTGAGAGTATTACGCGGCACCTTGTACCTTATACGAGCGCGCGGCTCGCGCCGCGCGGGTACAAGGCGCCGCGTTTTCACCGACCGACCGCTCCGGGCAAAGCGCTGCAGAGCCGAGCTTGCGCACGCTATCCCGCTTTTTGCGCAAGCTCCCGCCCTCCGCACGGTTATTTTTGTCTTAGAGCGGACACTATTTATCGTTTTTTGAAAACGCCGAAAAGCACCTAAACCATAGGTGCAGACATCTCGCTTATTGTTAAGCCGCAGAATAAACCCTAAGCACTTCGGATACAGTCTTCAATACATAGTTGCCTGTATGAAAATTGTTTCACATCTCGTTCCCAATCTATTACGTCATCAAAAAGTATGTATTTCATCACGAAGTCCTGCATAGCAACTATTATATTGTGCGCCTCTATCTTCACCGCTATTTCCGTGTTTATCCCGCGGCTGTACACAATCTGCTCGCCTGTCTTGCCTATGTACTTCAAAATGTAGTCTATGGTGTTGCCTCTTTTTAGTTCCATTTCGCTTAACTCCTCAAAATCATTGCGCCCGAAAGCCTTCGCAAAGAAGCTGTTCTCATGCCTCGTCTGCATAGCGTGCTGCGATGTGCTGTAATCTTGCATTTCCTCGACGCTCCCGATCATCTCGCCGTCCGGAATGTAAAATAGTCCATGGAAGTGCAGCCGGTGAGTGTCTGGAGCTTCTTCGAAAACGCCCATGTACAGCCACCCGCGGCGCGTATGCAAATTACTGAGGCACTTTCTCAACTTCTTGCGAAAACTTTCCGCGCTATGCTTGTTGTCGTCGTACGTGAAAGTAACAAAATGAGTCCACTTATTCAAGTATGCTTTGCGGCGAAAACGCTTCTTGCGTGCGCGCAGTGCCCTTTGATTGCGGTCTATTTGCTTATCCACGTAGCTGTCGAGGTATTCCAAAGTCAAAGGAAATTCCCGGCGGAGCCCAGAGGCAATATGATCATGCGCGGCAGCGCCTCTAAGCCCCGCTTTACAAGCGGCGATATACAAGTCGTTTGCAAGGCCGTCCATAGCCGTCCTGTGTCTATGCTTCTGAGACGTCGCCGTCTGATAGTTAAGCATGCGGGTAGCAATATAATGCCCGCCGTCATTGTAGACTTTGTACAACTGTTTGTCTTCCTCAACGGGGATATACCCGTCGTCGGCAAGAACCGGCGACAAATCATCATACCAATTTTGTACCATAACACACCTCTTATAATATGGTTTTCTGCTTGCGAGGCAGTAAAGCGGCTTTTGCGGCATAAAGCGCTGCGCTATTTATTCCACAGTCCGCTTGACAGCCTGCATTTGTGCCATTTCTCTTGCCTTGCCGATAGCAACTCACGAGGGACAGCCCTTTCGGGGTCGCTATCCTTAAGGCAAATCATATGGCGCAAACCGCAATTAAATACGCTTTCAGCGGGAGCCTCTTCAATCTACAAGGGACAGCCCCGCCGTGACGGACTATACCGTCAGTCCTAACTTGATGTAAATATCTTGCTTATCTCGGCTTGGAAATGCGAATTTTGCCGCGCCAGCTCCTCTTGTGTAGCCATTATATCGCCGTATTCCGCCAAGTCGTCCAAACTCACGCTGTTTTTCTCGGCGCGGGTCTCAAATATCGCAGAAAGGCAATCTGTGCGGAATCGGCGAGAGTATATCTTTTTCGGCATGCGATAATACTTGCACTTTTCCGTCTCGCCCTCAACGCCGTTAAGAGTTTTTTCAAGCACAAGATTAAGAGTTTGGCAATCAAACGTATTATGTATGCGCTCCACGTAACCGCCGAGACGGTCTACAACGGTCTTGACTATGTGCATGAACAAAGTATTGTCCGAGCGCGTGAAGTTATAGTTAAGCCAAAACGCCTTATACTTGCCAAGCAGAAAATCATACAGCCCTTCAATGAGGTAAAACGGCGAGAAAAACGGCAAAGTGGACTTCATGTCGCCCTTGTCATGTATAGCGAGTTTCTCGCCGAGGTCTGCATTGTCCGCGCCGAGCGAACCAAGCCTTTGCATATCCGCAAGCATTTTTACAGGAACTCTATTGCGTATAACTACAGCATGACGCAACATCTTCACGCACGAGGCGTACAGGTCGTTTTTCTGATTGCACTCCGCGCTGTTCTTCTCAACGCCTTTAAGCTCGGGAGTGTTTTTGCGCTCCTTGTCCAGCTCCGTAATGACGTACACGCCAACGCCAAGCGCATTGCGATTAGGGTTGTCTTCTATCATCTTCACGCCGAGGCGGAACATGTCGTAATCTATGATATGGCTGTATCTTGACGTCATGCTCATCATGCGGCAATCTCGCTTGAAAAAGTCTGTATTCCAGACGGGGAAATTGCCGTCGTCCAGTTTTACCTTGTCCGAGCGTATAGAGTAATTGGAAATTATATAGGACGATTGCACGGAATAGACAAAGTAGGCTTGCGCGTACTCCGTGAGGGCTTGCCATATGTCTATTACCTCAAGATTGTTATTGTAGGTCATGCCGTAACGGTCATAGTCATAATCAAAAAACGCATTGCCACACTTGATGCCGAACGTCTCGTACAAGTAAGAAATGATTTTTGCCATGTTTTCGCCGTCCTCGTTTTCGGCAAACTTCAGATATTTTATGAAAGCGTTTTGAAGCGCTTGCACCCACGTTTTACAGCTCCACACATCGCAAATGATCTTTTTCTCAACGGCATACTTCAGAGCGCGCTCGAATTTACGGAAAGGGAAGTAGGGGAACCACTTATCCGTCTCCATAATGATGTCAAGCATATCGTCAAGTATCTGTACTTCGCAGGACAGCGCGATATCTGTTATAGCCGTAGTCTTGCCCACACCCATGGCGCCATATACCAATGTCACGACCCCGCGCTCGTTGATGAAACCGCGATTCTTGCGCTCGTTATGATACAGTCTATTGTATCCCACTTTGCGCGCGATGAGGTACAGCGCGATAAACACGCCTATGACCCATATCAACCATGGCACAACGCTGAATAGCGGCGTGAGGTCATAAGCAAGCTTGTATACTTGCACGTATAAGCCCGCCGAAGTAATCGTGAAAGGCAGTATAAGCACGTAAGCGAAAAGTTCCACGATGATTGTAAACGCATTGAAGTTAAGCGCCCATATGACAGCCCACGTTATAAGCCACCCTCTGCGATCTTTCAGAAACGCCCAAAACTCGGACAGCCACAACTTTGCGGGCTGATACGTCCTTGCGGATAACCTCTTGAAGATCTCAAGCGGTTTGCTGTCCTTTGCCTCCAAGCATTTTGTGCGCGTATACATTGCTATTGCGACCTTTAACACAAGCAACACGGCGATTATGGGGATCGCGGCAATAACTATTATAAGCACGACCTTCAAAACGCTTGGGAAATATCCCAAGAAGTTAGCCTTGGAGCCAAAAAGCTGCCAAAAACGCACAAAGTCCACTTTGAACGTCGCCCAGTTTTCGGGCAGAGAAGATACGGGACTAAGACCAGGCAACAGCTCAAAGGGCTTCGGCATTTTATTGACCGTAAGCTCGATACGATTGTCTATGCCAAGCAGCGTGCAAAAGTAATAGCCTACAGACAGCCCCAGATCTCGGAAAGCTTCCGCAATACGCCCCAGAGAGGAGCTGAACACAAGCAGCGTGCAAAGCAAGAAGCCTATGGTGACGACAAGACAGATATAATGCCTGTAATCTATAGATTTTATAAACTGTTTGATTTTCATATTTGCCTCGCCGTATATACCACATAGCCCACAAACAGGGCTATGAGAATGATAATTATGACATAGATGACTGATTTTAGTATCTTCATAATAACCTCTTATTTTGAAAGTACACTTTCAATTTTTGCAAGTTTGCAAATTTTTGTTGACATATTACAATATTTTGTATATATTGTAACTGAGGTTTGCACAACTTATATAAGTTTATAAGTTTGTCGGAGACAATTGTCGCCCGACCGTGCGTCAGGAAGTAGCCAAGAGCTACTTCTTCTCTTTTTTATGTTTTTTGACTCCAGTAAAATACACCGCTTTATCTCTATCACGATTTGATAGTGAAAAGCGCTTTTTGCCCTCTGGAAACACATCCTTATCTGACAAACGCAAAGGCTTATTTGACATGCGATTTTTATTATATTGCTTATAATAAACACCCGTGCGTTTTGGCAAGCCGTAGCGCTCATGGTTTATTTCCACGAGCGCTTTATCCGCATTCCGTCCGTTTTCATCAACTTTCTTTATGCTCTTCAGCTTTGCCACAGTGACGTTATTATTGCGTTCCTTAACAACAACGTAATTCCTTTCCGGCTTCGTTTCCTTGTCTATGTACTTAGTTCTGCCACGATATACATCGCCGACATGCCCTTTATCTTTATTCTTCGCCATAGATCACTTCCTCTTAAATATAAACAACTTAGGTCCTGCACTGTCACTTTGAATATGTTCATCGTAAACGATTTTTTTCTCATCGTTGGTCAAAACGCGATGACAATGTTTTTGCGATTCAGCAACGCTTTGGTGATATGCTGCTTTGGCAAATAAACGTAGCGCTTGTCTATCGCTGACATTATGACGACCTGCTGCTTTATAAAGACTGTCACACGACCGCATATGCGCAGCATTTGAACGTTTCCAAGATTTTGCCATAATTTATACCTCCGCGGTCTTTCCCGCCGTCTGAATTTTTAGTTTTAGTTATCGCCCCTTAACGGACGATTGAATTTGAAAGTACACTTTCAACTTTTGCAAGTTTGCAAATTTTTGTTGACAGTCACAGTACAAATGGATATACTGTTCACATAAAGAGTTGCTCCGACCTCAATTTGAGGCATAGTCGAAAGGACGCAGTTGCAGCTCTTTTTTATTTATCTTTTTTTACGATTATTGCTTTGATCATATCGTTTTTTCAAAGCATCGGGCATATCCAATTGTTTATTATGCGGCTTAAAAAGTACTTGCGGAGCTTTTCGAGGACGTTTTAAGTACATTGGCTTATCATCTGTCCTATCTGGGTTAGGCTCGATTTTTTCAAAATCTTTATGTTCGACATGAGTCGCTTCACGATGAACAAAGCCATTGACACGCTTTTTGGGGTTGTCTTTATCGGGTATAACCTCATCATCTATAACAAGAGTAGTACGCTTTTTTCCAATTTTTAGCCTCGCCCAAAACGGATATTTTTCAGGGAATTGCTTGCGATATTGTGCGCCTTTTCGACGCACAATATCATCTGTAACCTTTTGAGGTATTGCCTTTGCTTTACGTTTTCCCGAAGATTTTGCAACGCTATAATTCTTTTTTTTTGCCATAGCTCACCTCTTTTTCTTCTTAGACGAGGTCTTCCGCGATTTATGGTCGTCCATGTCAATATGTATATCTGTCTTGGTTGACGTGCCTCCGCCACCGCCTCTGGAACCGCCTGCGCCTATACCGTTAGGGAACAGCTTAAATAAAGCTATGACAATCAGAACAATAACCGCCAAGACAAAGATTACGCCGAAAGCTGCAATAAGAGATTTTCCCTCCTTAGTACTGAAAAACCACTTTGCGGTACGAAACTCTTCTTCGACATCGTTATCAGGGTCGCCGTCCGAGGTCTGTTTGTTTCCGACAACGCCAAGATTCAACGTCTTGCCTTTGCAGTCGAATTTGAGACGGAGTATAGCTACCTCCAAAACGTCAGTCGCCCTATAATCATAGTCCGCGTCGCCCCAATTGTACTTGTAGCTAATGGTGGAAGTATAAAACGATAAAACGTATTGGTCTCCTTTCATTTTATCTGCGACGTCGGAATTGCAATTCACGCGCTTTTGAAAAGCGTCTACCGTTTCAATATCGGGCCATGTATGCGCCCGCCCGCCAATACCGTGTACCGAATTTGAGTTATAGTGGTCGTCATGCAGCACAACTGTTTTCGGCTCACTTTTCGGTCCATACTTAACATTATAGCTACCGCTGACGAAAGCACTTTTGTTAAACATTACATCTTGAGTCACAAAGGATACTTCTGCTTCATAGAGATGATCAATTTCGTAATTGCACCTAAACGACACAAAATGTTCAACGGTTGTACGGTCTTCAAACTTTACGCCGAACGCACCGGACAAATCGCAGCCATTATTCATATAAATCTCACCGCCCCACTGATGAACGATTGTTACAACATCAATCGTATCCATTGCATATATCACGGTGTCACCGTAGTCCATGGCTGTCCACTTCTGAGCGACTTCGCAAGCTATTTCATTTATATTATTATCGTCCCCGGTGTCCTTGTCGATATAATCTTTCTTATTGCGGAAGATTTCAGTTATTGCATACTCACGCTTGGAAAAATTCGGGACAAGAAAGCCATCGACAACGTATTTACTGAATACGCCGTTTTGACTCAACAACCTAAGCCCATATGTCTTAAAAGATGGACTTTCCGGCGTAGTGGAAAAGACGATGCTTGTTGCTCTCATCTGACCGATTTCCTCATATGACGGCTGATAAACGTAAATGAACAACTCTGAGCTTTCCGACTCTGCAATCTGTATGACTTTGAGATTGTAATCGCCCTCGTAGGCAGGATAGTCCTCGGCATTAAAGTTCTCGTCTGCTTCAAGATCTGCCATAACGTCAGTGTACTGTGTAACAGCTTCGGCAATCGACACGGGACCTGTAAAGGCAAATGCCGCAGTCAGAATCAACAGCAAGACAACGCCATAAACTATTGTTTGTTTGTATATAGTATTATTCATAATCAACTCCTTTTTTGCCCGCAAAGCGCGCAAACATCTGACTTAATTGTATATTTTATTATTGCCGGGTCTTCGTACAAAAGGTTCACAAGACCACTGAAGCCCAATATGCGTATATCGTCATTAAATTTGAACGAATACTCAACATAGTCTGCAACAAAATAGTCTGTTTTGTTTGAGTCTACGAAAGAGAGAACATGACCGATTGTATCGAGAAAATAACATTTCTCAAATAGTTTACTTAAATTCCCGTCCAATTGTCCGCTCAAGTCGCCTCGATACGCCCAAAGGCAATAGAATTGTTGCTGTCCGATAGAAGTGTCGAAAGCGCATAATAAGCTTACACTAGTATATAAGTCGCCAATTCCAATGGGATCCCAACCCATTATAACATCGCCAACTACCTGCAAATCCGACGTATGTTCCGTCGCGAAGACATGTTCACACTCGCCGCTTTCTTCATTGCCGCTTTCGTCGCCTGTGGACGGCTGCTCCACGCTCTCATTATCGTCCGTTGGTTTTTGAGATAACTCGATGTGTACATCACTGTTTCCATTATTAACAGATGACTTATTGAGAGCGAGAGAGCAACCCGTCAAACATGCGATGACCACAAAAACGAGAACAACATATAAAACTGTTTTTATTACTCCCATATTTCACCTCAAAACACTATTACTCCCGCAGACATCTCAAGCTCAACGTCAGGCACTTCGAAGTCGAATTTAATTTCGATAGTATCCCGATTTGACGTGAAAACTATCTTATAAATAAATTCGTCCGAGATCTCGGGCAGCCTTATTTCGGCTTCTTCGCCGTACAACGTCCTAAGAACTTTGTGCAAGTCGAAAGCGAATGAATCGCAATCAATGACGAAGCTGTTGTCAAAAACGTTTTCGCTTTTTATAAACACTTCCGTCAAGTCAATATCCTTGGAATGCTTCATTTCATTGTTTACTCTAAAATCAAAGTTCGCTGCAAAAGATACACCAACCTTCAGCGTGTTGAAATTCTCAATAGAAAATTCAGCCATACCGCTTAAAGGCAACGTGACGGAATTGTCTACGCCCTTGTAAGTTTTTCCGTCATACTTGACTTTGAAGTCTGTATCAAGCGCGTCTTTGACCTCTTCCGCGAGCTTCTTTCCGGGCCCGCGGACAAGATATACAGCCAGCCCCACAAGCAGCGCTATAAGCAAAATAGCCACTACTGCGAAAATAATTTTCTTGACTACTTTCATAGCGCTTCACTCCTTAAAAAACGATATCTTCACTCGAAAGAGTCATGTTTATTATGCGGGGCAGATACAGATAATAATTTGCCGTAAACGAGCCTTTGCCTTGACCGGGAGTATTAACGGTTACGGCGTCTTCAAACACAAACGCTTTCAAATCGTTATCATATTTATCGGCACATTCTGAAATCAAGTATTCAAAAACGCTTCCCGCATACTGATTGATCCTAGAATTTGAAAACACCGTCTTCAATGAGGACAGCAAAGCCTCTTCATTCGAAAAATCAAAATCCTTAAAGAGGTCCGCATTTTTATCCATAAAGTCAGAGCAGTGCACAAGCAAAGAATAATAGCAATAGTATACGATTCGTACATCTTCAGCAGCTATAAGCTCTTTTATCCTTGCAAATGCCTCAGAAGCCGTATTGCCAAATGCGCTCATATGATAAAACGAGTAAAAATGGTATAAATAGACCGTTTCCGACACTCCCTCACCATTATAAGACGTAACATTCACTGAAAGCCCTTTGGTCGCTTCAGATGCCGAACCGTCATCGGTTATCATTTTATCAAAATGAGGAGTTGGCACATAGCCAAGCTTTTGAAAAAATTGGGCAGCGCAACCCAAAATTGAATTTATGGCGTCATCATCAAAGGACACGCTGTACTCTACAGGAAGCGGAGTATCTATCGTGTAAGGGTCGTTTATAGGCGAAGCCCATTGAAGACTACGTCCCAACGTGCCGTCCGAAGCAGCCGTATTGCCGAGATATACATTGCCTAGTTTACGCTTATAGTTTGCTTTACAAGAGACAGATTGCTCGGGGTCACCTGTCACTTGCGCGGTTATTTTGATTTCTGCGCCGAACGCTTGCAAACATCTGACATTTACATTCATCTTATATTCGTCTTGGGGTATAACACTGACATAGTAATCTGCGCTCTTGCCGACAGCCCATTCCGCTTGAGGATCTGTAAATTCCACAGTCCACGTCATGTCAATTTTAACGTCTATTTCGCCGACTTTCGCCGTCACGATAAGAGAGCGATAGCCGTCATCAACGGCGCCAGGCTCCGCCGAAGCGACAAACGCAAGCGCCAAGCCGTCTTCAGGGTTAACGGAATCATCGCTCGGAGTTAAGACAAAGCTGTCGTCTATGGGGACGTCATCGGCAGTTTCATCGCCGCTTTGGTTTTTATCCTTGATTTTGTCGAATACGCCGCCCGCCTGCAAACCAAGACACACCACCGCGCCTATGATTGCAATTAAAAGCACAAAAACCACTATCCACTTGATAGTGTCCGCAGTCTTGTGCTTGTGAAGTTCGTTGTTATAGTTACTCATATTTTTATTTCACCTCTCAAATTTGTTTTTGCGCTGTGCCCGGATTGCCAAGCACATCGCGCCTCGTCAAGTTTGCGCTGGGTTTTGCAAACTCGTTTTCCAAAGCGTTATTTTCCGCTTCGATTTGCCAAACTTAAAACCTGCTGAAAAATCAAATTCTTATAAGCACCACCTCGCTTTTACAAAGCAAAAAGGCAGGTGGAATTGGGTTAGCTTTTATACTTTCACCGTTTCCGTCTGCCTTTTTGAAAGTTTAGCTCAATTTGCCGATATATCTATTACGCTGCAGCTTTCGGCAGTCCCGCAATAAGCATGTGCAATATGGACTTATCGCTCTCGCGAGCAGGCTTGACCTTGTATGTAAATATCTCGCCCGTCTCTTCGTCCAAGTCGCGCACCTCATAGACCACGTAGTGCAGCGTGTTGCCTTTGTCGTCCGTCATCTCGTCCTCGTACATCGCAAGCGGAAGTTTGTCGCGGTCGCCGAAGAGCAAGTCTAAAACTTCATAGCCGCCTTGGTCTTTAGCGTTGAAGTCAACTTTAACGTCTCTTCCACGAGCTTTGCCCTTAACACAGTAAGAGAACATCTCTCTGCCGTCTTTCGCTTTGAATGGCTCGCGAATGAGTTCAAGAATTATTTCCGCCCTCTGTTCGGGAGCTTGCTCATTCGCTTGCTCGATCGTCGCCTGCGCGCTTGTTTGAGCGCTCACTTGCTCGTTCAAAATCTCTTTGTTTGCCATAGTTCTTTCCTTTGACGTAAGCCGTCACCTTGATTATTTGTCCCTCGCGGGGATACGTGCATGAGAATGGGGAAAAGAATAAATCTCATCGCACGTATTTCGTCTTAATTTCCAAAGACTCTTCAGCCCGCTTCGCTATCAATAAATAAAATCTGTCGTAACCTTTTGAGTGCCTTTTATATCGCGCCCATTGCCCCAAACGTCGCTATGCTTCACACAACAAAACTTCTTTGTGGAAAAGTCATAATAATCTTTGGTGTAAGTTTCCTTGCCGACCTTGCCATTCTTGTCTATAACCCGAAAATAACTCCCTTTAGGAAGTTGCCTAAGCTCACAGATTCCGTCGAAGTTTTTCCCGACCTTCTTAACAGAGTTCCTTTTTGCCATTGCTTTATACTCCTTAAAAAAACTGATTGAACCAATCTGGGCTAAACTCCCTTCATGTTTCAATCAGATTGTACTAAAACAATTTTCAAATCCGCCGTTTTGCTTAAAAGCATTGACATCAAGCCCGGCGATGTGATACTATATAACCCTAAAAGATTCGACCCGGAGAAGTACCCAAGAGGCCGAAGGGGCTCCCCTGCTAAGGGAGTAGTACGAGTGAATCGTAGCCAGGGTTCAAATCCCTGCTTCTCCGCCAGTCAAAACCTAAAACAAACTCTAAGTTGGTTTTAGGTTTTTCTTTTATTTAGATATAAAATGCAATTTCGGACGAAAACATAATTATATTTTCATCTCAATTAAAAGTTGTAGCTCATAAGGACATTTATAACTTAAAAGATTTTTCGCACGCACTGTTCTTGCGCAAATTAAAAGCCCCGATTGTTCATCAGGGCTCGCATTTATTGGCGTATTGAAATAAATTTCTATTTTATCATCGTATAGCATCACTTTCTTAACCAATATACGCAAGCCGCTCTCCCGTCTTTTCACAGGTATTTGACCGATTGCATGGTATCCATGTCCGTGACGATATGCTCAAAATCGTTTCTTCCGAAGTGTTTGAGAAAGTGCGTATTCTACAACGTAGTCTGCACACGGTGCAGTTTCGTGCTGTAATCTTTCACTTCTTCAAGTTCGCCTATCATGCCGCCGTCGGGG
>CANQCC010000035.1 GCA_947589635.1 uncultured Clostridia bacterium
CATATTGCGCATAGACGCTGACAGGATAGGCTATGGCGACAATTTTACGATATATACCGACCTTGAAAGCGACCGCGTAGTCAAGAGATTGCTTGCGGATATGCCCGCTCTCGATCCCAAAAAGAAAGGGGAATATATCTGGCACATCTCCCGCGCGAAGACCTTTGGGCTGTCTTACGAAGATTATCTTGAGCTTATAAGCAAGGATGTGGACGACGCTGAGGCGATCTGCAGGCTGTATAGAGCGTACGATGAGGAGCTGAAGCGCTGCAATTGCCTCGATTTTGACGACTTGTTGCTTAAGACGGTGCAGCTTTTCGAAAGCTGTCCCGACGTGCTTAAGAAATATCAGGACAGGTTTACATACATCCACGTCGACGAATATCAGGACACAAACCGCCTTCAATACAAAATAATGAAGATGCTTGCGGCGGGCAGCGGAAATATCTTTGTAGTGGGAGACGAGGATCAATCCATATACAGCTGGCGAGGCGCGGATATCCGCAATATCCTCGACTTTGAAAAGGATTTCAAGGACGCTAAAGTTTACAAACTGGAGCAGAACTACCGCAGCACGACGTCCATACTTGACGCCGCCAACCGGGTCATCAAAAACAACGTGGCGCGCAAGGATAAGACGCTGTGGAGCGAGATAAAGGACGGCAACTCCATCGAGTATTACGAGGCTTACAGCGACCGCGACGAGGCGGAGCAGGTGGCTAAGGCGGTGGACGCGCTTGTGAAGTACGGCGCTTCCTATAGCGACATAGCCGTGCTTGTGCGCGCAAACTCGCTGACGCGCACTTTTGAAGAGGAATTCAACATTCACGGCATTCCGTACAAGGTGTTCGGCGGCTTCCGCTTCTTTGAAAGGAAGGAGATCAAGGACGCGCTTGCCTATGTGCGAATCGCGATAAACCCGCAGGACAGCGACAGTTTGCTTCGCGTCATCAACTATCCGCGCAGGGGAATAGGCGACGGCACCGTGCGAGAGCTTATATACGCCGCGCAAAGACGAGGCGTGACCGCTTATCAGGCGCTAACGGACGGAGTAGGCATGGCTGAGGCGACTTTCAGAAAACTTGCCTCTTTCAGGGAAATCGTCGCTGATCTGATATCTAATAAGGCGGGCATGCGTCCCACGGAATTTATAAGATATACGCTGCGCAGAAGCAATATCGAAGGCTTTTTGGCGGCAAGCAAGGACGTAGAGGACGCAAACAGACTTGAAAACGTGCAGGAACTTGTCAACGCGGTGAGCGAATTTGAAAAGGACAACCCCGAAGCCACAATAGACGATTTTATGCAATCCGTCGCGCTTGTTTCGGATACGGACGATATGGACGGGCAAAACTATGTCACGATAGCCACGGTGCACGCGGTCAAGGGACTAGAGTTTGAAAACGTGTTCATCGTGGGGCTTGAGGAGGGCATATTCCCGACTCAGCGCGCAATAGCAAGCGGAGATATAGAAGAAGAAAGACGGCTTATGTACGTTGCTATCACGCGCGCAAAACGCAAGCTGTTTGTCATCAACGCCCGCAGCAGATATCGCTTCGGCAGGACGGAAGCGTTTGCAAAGAGCCGCTTCATCGGCGAGATGTCGGGGATAAAACAGTCCGTGCGCTATACAAATTCCGCATACCAGCCCGCAAAATCGGATAGAATAAAACTTGGCGCCAACTCCGACAAGAAACCTCTCGGGACTTTCAGACAGAAGAGGGAAGAGGCGCCGGCGCAGAGCGCGAACCGCAATGCGGAATTTGATAAATTTGTAAAAAATACCGTGGTGGAGCACAACAAGTTCGGCCGCGGAATAGTCGTCGAGACCACAGGGGACGGCGAGGATAAGATTGCCGCAATAGCTTTCAAAGGGCTTGGAGTAAAGAGATTCGCGCTTGCCATCGCGATATCCTCGCTGCATATAATCGAGGACTAAACAGGTATTCTAATCGGATTAATGTGAGGTAATATGGATAAATTTGCAAGGATGAAAGAACTTGTTTCCACGCTTAACGAGTGGGCGAGGTTGTATTATGAAGAGGACGCTCCTACGGCGTCCGACGCGGAGTATGACCGCCTTTACGACGAGCTGAGGAAGCTTGAGGAAGAGGAAGGATATTCGCTTAAAAACAGCCCCACGCACAGGATAGGCGGAGCGCCTCAGAAAAAGTTTGAACAGTCCGCGCATCTCAAAAAGCTGTACAGTCTTGACAAGTGCCAGACAAAAGAGGAGTTTTCCGAGTGGTGCGCGCGCATAGTCAAGGCAATTGGCTATCTGCCAGAACTCACTTGCGAATATAAATTTGACGGTCTTACCCTCAATTTGTTGTACGAGGACGGAGCGCTTAAAAAGGCTACCACGCGCGGAGACGGAAGCGTGGGCGAAGTCGTCACAGCGCAGGTGAGAACGATTAAAAAACTGCCGCGCTATATAAGCTATAAGGGCAGAATAGAAATTCAAGGCGAAGGGATCTTGCGCTTATCGCAGCTTGAAAAATACAATTCCACCGCATTAGAACCCCTGAAAAACGCGAGAAACGGGGCTGCGGGCGCGATAAGGAATCTTGATCCCGCCGTCACCGCAGAGAGAGGGCTGAGTTTTATGGCGTACAACGTCGGCTTCAGCGAAAGGGACTTTGAAACTCAGGCGGATATGCGCGCGTTTTTGAAGGAAGAAGGCTTCGAGGTGGAGGGCGGATATCGCCTTGCTCACTCGGAGGAGGACGCGATGAAATTTGCGGACGAGACGGACGAGGTGAGAGAAAGCCTCGATTATCTCATAGACGGCGTGGTTTACAAGGTAAACGACGTATCCCTGCGCGACGACATCGGCGTTACGGAAAAATTCCCGAAATGGGCGGTCGCGTACAAATTCAAAGCGGACGAGATGACAACCGAGCTTAAGGACGTCGTGTGGCAGGTGTCTCGCAGTGCAAAACTCAATCCCATCGCCGTGCTTGAACCCGTGGATATAGGCGGAGTGACGGTGTCGCGAGCCACGCTGAACAACTATGGCGATATCCTAAAAAAGAAGGTGCGCGTAGGCGACAGGGTGTTTGTAAGGAGAAGCAACGACGTCATCCCGGAGATCATGGGAGTCGCGGTCGAAAGCGAGACTTCCCGCCCCGTGGCAAAGCCCGAGGTGTGTCCCGTGTGCGGCTCGCCGGTGAGGGAGAGCGGCGCTTTCTTGTATTGCACGGGGGAGCATTGCGCGCCTCAGATAATCTCCGCGCTGGATCACTTTGCGTCCAAAAACGCTCTGGACATAGACGGTTTTTCGGAGAAGACGGCGGAGCTATTGTTCAACGAAAGGCATGTGCGTACGGGTGCGGATCTTCTTAACCTCAAACCCGAGGATATGTTTGGCCTTGATGGCTTCGGGGAGAAGAAAATCGGCAATCTGATCGCCTCGATTCAAAAATCCAAGCATACCACGCTTGACAGATTGCTGTTTGCAATAGGCATCGACGGCATAGGCAAAAAGACCGCTCGCGACCTCTACAAGCGCTTTGGGACTCTTGAGGCGTTGATGTCCGCCTCACGCGAGGAGCTTCTGAGTATAGACGGCATAGGGGATATCCTTGCGGACAACATCCTCGGATATTTCTCAAGCGAGGAAAACAAAAAATATGTGCGCGAACTTATGGAAAGCGGCATAGTCCTTGAAGATCTGCCCAAGGCGGAGGGGGCTCTCAGCGGCATGAGGATCGTGCTGACCGGGTCGCTGCCGACCTACAAGCGCGGGGAAGCGACCGCGATAATCGAGCAAAACGGCGGAGAAGTCGCGGCGTCGGTGTCAAAGACCGTGGACCTTGTGCTTGCGGGGGAGGAAGCGGGTTCAAAACTTGATAAGGCAAAAAAACTCGGAATAAAAATCATCGACGAGGACGAGTTCAGGCGCAT
Organism: uncultured Clostridia bacterium; assembly: GCA_947589635.1. Lineage (GTDB taxonomy): Bacteria > Bacillota > Clostridia > Christensenellales > CAG-917 > CAG-475. The sequence goes on from CANQCC010000035.1 coordinate 3,907, forward strand.
GCTCGGCCTTTGATTATTACACGTTTCGGGCATGCGATTAGCAACGGACAGTTCAAGTTTCGGGCTCGGAGTATATCCGCGCGCTTTATTTTCAGATTTTGCGCAAATTGTGTTGTGCAAAATTTTTTTATATGCTATAATCTAAAAAATATTTATAACGGGTGCGCGTATGTACAGCATGACCGGTTACGGCAAGGGCGTCGCGAGCGTCGACGACAAGACCGTCACTGTAGAGATCAAAACGGTAAATCACAGATACCTCGATTGGGGCCTGAAGCTGCCCAAGCCTTTCCTGTTTCTGGAGGACGGCATAAAAAAGACGATATCCGCCGCGATCGCGCGCGGGCACGTCGACGTTTTTGTCACTTTGGAGCAGCAGGCGGGCGCGGAGGATGAGTTTGTCTTAAACGAAGCGCTTGCCGCAAAATACATCGCCGCGGCGGAATCTCTCGGTTCGATTGTGGCGGGGAGGCAAGGTCCAAACCCCTCGCAATATCTCGAATTTCGCACAAAGATGTACGAGGCGGCTCTGCGCCAGCCCGACGTCATCGCCCGCAAAACTGCGGCGACAGATCCCGAAAAGGCGGAAAACGACTTAAGAGAGGTCACTTCAAAGGCGCTTGAAGAGGCGCTTGCCAAACTTAAGGAGATGAGACTTCGCGAAGGCGAGGCGCTTAAGGCGGATATAAGCGCCAAGCTCGATTGCATAGAGGCGCTGCTTGGCGAGATAGAGGCGCTTGCCCCGCAAGTCGTCGCAAACTACCGCGAGGCCATGACCTCACGCATTGCGGAAGTTGTCGACGCGTCCAAAGTGGACGAGGCGAGGCTTGCCACGGAGGTCGCGCTGTTTGCGGATCACTGCTGCGTTGACGAGGAGATCACGCGCTTGCACTCTCACATAGCGTCCGCACGCGCGCTGCTTGAAGAGGCGGAGCCGGTGGGCAGAAAGCTCGATTTTCTTGTGCAGGAGTTCAATCGCGAGGCAAATACTATCGGCTCGAAGGCGAACGACCTTGGGATAACGTCCCGCGTACTCGCCATAAAAAACGAGATAGAGAAGTTGAGAGAACAGTCCGCAAACATAGAATGACTTTATAAGAGGGCTTTATGAACACAAAAAAGAGCATGCTTATCGTGATATCGGGTTTCAGCGGCGTGGGCAAGGGCACGGTAGTGGATATGGTCTTCGACTCCCTTCCCAACATCCAATTTTCCATCTCCTGCACGACGAGGGCGCCGAGGCAGGGCGAGGAAAACGGCGTAAACTACTTCTTCATTTCCGAGGAGGAGTTTGAAAAGAAAGTGCAAGCGGGCGAATTTGTGGAATATACGCGCACTTTTCTCAACCGCTACGGCACGCTGAAGAGCGAGATCGACAAGCCGCTGTCCCGCGGCGTGGACGTTTTGCTTGAGCTTAACGTCGTAGGCGCCAGAAACATCAAAAAACTCTATCCCGATTGCGTGACCATCTTTATAACTCCGCCGTCCATCGACGCGCTGAAGGCAAGACTTATCGGCAGGGGAACGGAAACTCCCGAAAGCATCGAGAGGCGCCTTGAAGAAATCGAGATGGAAAGCAAAGAGATATGCAACTATGACTATGTCGTGACAAACAACGTCGCAAAGACCTGCGCGGAAAAAATTGTCGCGATAATAAGAAGCGAGCACTTAAGGGCGTCTCGCCAAAATTTAGACAATCTATTCAGCAAGGAGAAATAAAACTATGATGATCGATCCCCCCATCGACAAACTTATCACTCGCGCCGAGTGCCGCTATGCGCTGACTTGCGCGGTCGCAAAGCGCACGAGAGAACTTGTTACAAGCGAAAGCGCATACCTTCAGGAGAGCGGCGAAAAGCCCCTGACCCTTGCTTGCAAGGAAATCTACGAAGGCAAGATCAAGATAGTGCACGACTGATGCTTTACGGAAAGAATGTCGTCCTCGGCGTCAGCGGGGGCATAGCGTGCTATAAGGCGTGCGAGATAGTCTCGCGCCTTAAAAAAATGGGAGCGGGCGTCGACGTCGTTATGACCGATAACGCCTGCAAATTTGTCGCGCCCCTGACTTTCCAGACGCTTGCCGGCTCCAAAGTAGTGCTGGACGCGTTCGCTCCGGTAAAAGAATACGATATAAACCACATCTCGCTTGCAAAAAAGGCGGATATATTGGTCGTCGCCCCCGCGACCGCCAACGTCATAGCCAAATTTGCAAACGGCATAGCGGACGACATGCTGTCCACGACATTCCTTGCGTGCAACGCGAAAAAGTTGATTTGTCCCGCTATGAACACCGCCATGTACGAAGACGCCGCCACAAAAGAGAATTTGCTTAAACTTGAGCAGCGCGGCGCGACAGTGATGCAATCTCCGTCGGGACGGCTCGCCTGCGGCGACGTGGGCAAGGGCAGAATGGCGGAGCCCGAGGACATCGTAAACAAAATAATCGAGGAGCTTACTCCAAATCAGTCTCTGCACGGCAAAAACATCCTCATCACGGCGGGCGGCACCGAGGAGGATATCGACCCGGTGCGGACCATTTGCAACCGCTCGTCGGGCAAGATGGGCGTCGCTATCGCCGAAGAGGCGGCCTCAAGGGGAGGAAGCGTCACGCTTGTGTACGGAAATATCTCCGTCCCTCTTCCAAATTGTCTTAAAGACGCGATCTACGCGCGCACCACGCAGGAGATGTACGAGGCTTGCATGAGGCAATTTGAGACTGCGGACGTCGCCATAATGGCGGCAGCGCCCGCGGACTACCGGGTGAAAAACGCTCAGACGGCCAAGATCAAGGACGACAAGGTAGTGCTGCAACTTGAAAAGAACGTGGACATAGCCTGTGCGCTCGGAAAGGTCAAGGGAGACAAAAAACTTGTCATCTTTGCCGCCGAGACTGAAAATCTGATTGAAAATGCAAAAGAAAAACTTGCAAAAAAGCACGCCGATCTTGTCGTCGCAAACGACGTCACCAAAAGCGGCGCGGGATTTTCGCAGGATACCAATATCGCGACTATCATAGACGCGGACGGCAACGCGTTTGAAAGCGGCAAAGTCACAAAACGTCGCCTCGCCGCGCTGTTGCTGGACAGGGTGCGTCTATGATACTCGAGGTCATCGTCGACATTTCATCGGGAAGCATTGACAGGTGTTTCGACTATGAGGGCGAGGACATGCCTTTGGGCAGCCGCGTCGCGGTGGAATTCGGCAAAAAACAGCTGATAGGTTTTGTCATCGGCAAAAAGCAAACCTCACAGTATAAAGAACTTAAAAAGGCGAGATTTCTCGACGCGCCGATAAGCTCCGAACAGTTGGAGCTGTTGTATTTTTTGAGGAAGGCGTACAACCTAAGATATATTGACGCTCTCAGGCTGTTTATTCCTGCAAAATTGAGGGATGAAAAGGACCCGGAATACTCCCGCAAATATCTGACCGCGGACGACTCGCGCACGCTTGAGCAGCTTATGGAAGTCGTCGGCACAAGAGCGCAAAAGCAGATGGAGGCGCTAAATTATATCGCCGCAAACTCCGGGCAATTTCTCAACGTCCTCATCGCAAAATTCGGCGCTTCGGCGATAGGCGGGCTGCGCGAAAAGGGCGTCGTAGTCGAATCACTTGTGCACGAGCGTACCTCGCCGCTCGGCTCTATCGACAGAGTGGACAAGCGCGTCACGCTTACCGAGGCGCAAAGAAACGCCGTGGACAGGATAGAGAGCGGCAGCGGAGTGTTTTTGTTGCACGGGGTCACGGGCTCCGGCAAGACGGAAGTCTACGAGACAGTGATCGAAGAGGAGCTTAAAAAGGGCAAAAGCGCGATAATGCTTGTGCCGGAAATATCTCTTACTCCGCAAGTGCTCGGGCTTTTCAGGGCGAGATTCGGCGACAGCGTGGCGATACTGCACAGCGGCCTTAACGCGTCGGAGAGATACGACGAATGGAAGAGGCTAAAAAGCGGAGAGGCGCGCATAGCAATAGGCGCTCGTTCCGCCATCTTCGCGCCGCTTGAAAACATTGGCGTGATAATCATCGACGAGGAGCACGACTCCAGCTATCAGAGCGAAAACAATCCCCGCTACGACACAAAGCGCGTGGCGGAGTTCAGGGCAAGATCGGCGGGCGCAAAACTTGTGCTCGGCTCGGCAACGCCCGACATGGAGACATATATGCGCGCGACGGAGGGCAAATATCAGCTTATCAGCCTGCCCGAGCGCATCTCAAAATTTTCCTTGCCCGAAATGGAGATCGTCGACATGGTCTCGGAGTTCAGAAGCGGCAATAAAGGCATGTTTTCGGTGACGCTTAAAGAGGCCATAGGCGAGGCGCTTGGGCGAGGAGAACAGGTCATGCTGTTTTTGAACAGGCGAGGATTTGCGTCCTTTATCCGCTGCAGGGAGTGCGGATATATCGCCAAATGCGAGGACTGCGACATCTCCCTGACTTATCACATGTCGGAGCACGAACTTAAATGCCACTACTGCGGCAAGCGCTATCACGAGATAACCAAGTGCCCCAATTGTGGCAGCGACAGGATAAAGCAGGGCAAGATCGGCACCGAAAAGGTTGTGGAGGAGCTTCTGACGCTGTTTCCGAAGGCGCGCGTGCTGAGAATGGACCGCGACACGACGGGCAGAAAGGACAGCTATTTCAAGATACTCGGCAGTTTCGCGGCGCACGAGGCGGATATACTTGTGGGCACGCAGATGATCGCAAAGGGGCATGACTTTGGCAACGTTACGCTTGTGGGCATACTCGAGGCGGACGCGGCGCTGTACTTCAGCGATTACAGAGCTTCGGAGCGCACCTTCCAGCTTATAACGCAGGTGGCGGGCAGAGCGGGCAGAGCGGACAAAAAGGGCCGCGTGATTTTGCAGACCTACGCGCCCAGGCACTATGTCTTCAGGTACGGCAAGTCGTACGATTACGTTGGGTTTTTCAAAAAGGAGATAAATACCCGCCTTGTCACAAAATTTCCGCCGTATACAAAGATAGTTCGCATACTTGTCGCCTCCTCTGACGAGCAGGACGCCGTGGATTGCACAAAGACGGTGTATAAGGCGGTGCAACAAATAGAAAAGGAGAGGGGAAAGTTTGTATACCTCGGCGCGGCAAGGTCGCCCATCACGAGGATGAACGGACTTATCCGATATCAGGTCATGGCGCGCATAACTCCCGAAGAGTTTGCGCTTGTCATCGGCGACATATACTCCGCCGTCGACGGCGTGAGACCAAAGGACGGCAGCATTTTTGTGGAGATAAATCCGCAAAGCATGGCATAAAATACCCATTCAGGTGAGAATATGGCAACAAGAAACATTATAAAAGTCCCGGATCCATTGCTCTTTAAGGTATGCAGGCCCGTCGAGGCATTCGACGAAAAACTTGCGTCTCTTCTCGACGACTTGAAAGACACCGTAAAGGCCGCAAACGGAGCGGGTCTTGCCGCGCCTCAGGTGGCGGTGCTCAAGCGCGTGTGCGTGGTGGACACCGAGGATGGCTTTTTTGAACTTGTCAACCCGAGGCTTGTGTCCTCAAGCGGAGAACAGCGCGGGCTTGAGGGCTGTCTATCCGTGCCTAAAAAATACGGGACGGTCACTCGCCCGATGAAGGTCACGGTCGAGGCGTACGACAGGGACGGCAATCTGAAAACATACAAAGTCAAGGGCTTTACGGCGCGCGCGTTCTTGCACGAGATGGACCATCTTGACGGCATAATATACACCTCTCTTGCGGAAGATTTTGTTGAGGATAAGTGATGAGAATAGTGTTTATGGGCACTCCGGATTTTTCCGCCGCGGTGCTTGAAAAACTTCACGAGGCATATCCCGTTCTTGCGGCAGTCACCGGTCCCGACAAGATGTCGGGCAGAGGGAATGTCCTGAAGCCGTCTCCGCTTAAAGTCAAAGCGGAGGAGCTTGGCATACCCGTACTGCAATTTCAAAAGGTCTCGACAGAGGGGATAGACGAGATAAGCGCGCTTAAACCCGACGTCATCGTCACGGCGGCGTTTGGGCAGATTTTAAGCGAAAAGTTTTTGGCTATTCCAAAATTCGGAGTGCTAAACGTGCACGCCTCGCTTCTTCCCAAACTGCGCGGCGCGTCGCCTATCCAGTGGGCGATATTGAGCGGCGAGGAGTATACGGGCATAACGATAATGCGCACCGTAAAAGAGGTGGACGCCGGGGATATTCTGCTGTCAGAGCGGGTGAAAATTCTGCCAAAGGAGACTTCTGGACAGCTGTTTGAAAGGCTTGCTCCGCTTGGCGGGGAGGCGATAGTCAAAGCCATCCGTCTTATCGAAAGCGGCAAGGCGAGCTTTGAAAAGCAGGACGACAGCCTAGCTACGCATTGCGGCATGATCTCAAAGGCAGACGGACTTATCAACTTCGGCATAAGCGCGAAACGCCTTGACAACTTTGTGCGCGGAATGGATCCGTGGCCCTCTGCCTATACCTATATCGACGGCAAGATGATAAAGGTCTTCGAGGTCGAAAGCGCAAGCGCGGATAAAGCGGGCGAAGTGGGCGAAGTGCTCGCCGCGGACGACAAGCGCGGACTTATCGTGCAGGTAGCGGACGGCGCGGTCAGACTTAAGACGATACAGCCCGAGGGTAAGCGCAGAATGAGCGACCTCGAATACCTTAGGGGCAAGAGCGTCACGGTCGGCGCAAGGCTTGGCGCAAGATGAGAAAGTACATTTTCGAAGCGCACGCGGCGCTTAAAAAGGTCTATAAAGAGGGCAGCTACAGCGACGAGGCTCTGGGCAGGGGAAAGGTCAGCGCGCTTGCCACAAAACTTGTTTACGGAGTGCTTGAAAACGACGTGCGGCTTGAATATATCATCTCGAGCCTCGCGCCCAAACGTCCCAAGCCCGACACGGTCATATTGCTTAAGATAGGCGCCTACGCGCTTGAAAATCTGTCCGACCTGCCAAAGTACGCGATCGTCAGCGAGTGCGTGGAAGTCGCGAAAAGCCTGAACGACGTGCGCGGCGCAAGCGGATTTGTAAACGCGGTGCTCAAAAAGATCGCCGACGGAAACTACCGCCTGCCTAAAAAGACGGATAAAGAATATAAAAGCGTGCTGTTTTCAAAGCCCGCATGGTTTATCGACAGGCTGGAGCGCGAATATGGCGAGGAGGTCGCAAATCGCGTGCTTAAAGAAAAGCCCTTCGAACTTACGCATCTGCGTGTGAGAGAAGGGACGTCGCTTGAGTATGTGAAAACTATCCTCGATAAGGCGGGCGAAGAGTACCTAGAGAGCGAAGTCGGCGGCCTTTGCGTCAAGATAAGCGAGAGCGTAAAGTCGCTGTTTGCAAAAGGGATTGTCACCTATCAGTCGCCGTCAAGCATGCTTGCCGTGCGCGCGCTCGCTCCGTTTGACGGGGACGCGCTGGATCTGTGCGCCGCTCCCGGAGGCAAATCCGTGTACATGAGCGAGCTTATTAAGGGCGGCAGGGTCATATCCTGCGACATACATCCGCACAGGGTGGAGCTCATAAAAAAATACGCGAAGAGGATGCGCGTGGACAACGTTTCGGCATGCCTTTTTGACGCCACGAAGTTCAATAAGGATTGGGAAGGCAAATTTTCGAGAGTGCTTGCGGATGTGCCGTGCTCTTGCTTCGGTACCTTCTTGAAGCGCCCGGACGTGTTTCTGTCCCGCGGAGAAGAGGATATAAAAAAACTTGCCGAAGTCCAGCGCGCTATAATTAAAAACGCCTCGAGATACGTGGCTAAGGACGGCGTGCTGCTGTACTCCACCTGCACGCTTTTCAAAGAAGAGAACAAAGAGGCGATAAGCTTGCTGCTTGCGGAGGGAAATTTCAGGCTTGAGCATATTTCGGCGATCGAGGACGTGGACGGCGGGGCGTACGCACAAAACGACGGCAGCGTGCAAATACTTCCGCACGCAGAGTACGACGGCTTTTATATGGCTAGGCTGAGGCGCATAGGTTAAATGGAAAAGAGTCAAAGCGAAAAAACAGTTCTGCTTGCAAAGTCTCCCGACGAGCTTGCCCGAATCTTTTCGGACAAGCCGGGATATGTCGCGCGCCAACTGTACGGCTTTTTGGCGGACGGCGTGCCTTTTGAGGGTATGACTTCGCTTCCCAAGGACTTTCGCGCGAGGCTTGAGGAGAGCTATATTTCCAACCCTGTGCGCATAATCGAGACTTATAAGGGCAAAAGCGGCGCCAAAAAGTATCTTTTTGCGCTTGAAGACGGCAACCTTATCGAGGGCGTCTACATGCCGCACGACTATGGCGACACGCTTTGCATAAGCACGCAGATAGGCTGCAGGATGGGCTGCACGTTTTGCGCGAGCGGCTTAGACGGGCTGTTGAGAAATTTAACTCCCGCCGAAATGCTCGGTCAGGTGATAGCCGCCAACGTCGACAACGGCGGCTCCGCAAAAAATCGCGCCGTCACAAACATAGTGCTTATGGGCAGCGGGGAGCCGTTTGACAACTATGACAACGTGCTCGCCTTTCTCGACGCCGTGAGCGCGGAAGGCGGAATAAACATAAGCGAGAGAAATATATCTCTGTCCACATCGGGACTCGCGCCAAAGATTATCGAGTTTGCCGGAAGCGGGCACAGGGTCACGCTTTCGATCAGCCTGCATTCTCCGTTTGACGATCTGAGAAGCAAACTTATGCCGATCAACAGGGCGTATCCCATCGCGGAAGTCGTCGCCGCGGCAAGGACATACTTTGAAAAGACGGGGCGCAGAGTCATCTTTGAGTATACTTTGATAAAGGGCGAGAACGACTCCGACGAGTGTGCGAAAGAGCTTGCCCGCACACTCGTCGGAGTCGT
>CANQCC010000036.1 GCA_947589635.1 uncultured Clostridia bacterium
TGGTATCTCGGACAGGGGATTAAATGACCCAACCTCTCCCTTCTTTACGCTCGGCGTTGTTGGGTACTATTATAATCTTATCATTCAGCCTCGCTCCACTCAGGACTCCCCAGCTATACCCCGCTTCGCTCCGCGGTACAGCTCGGACGCGACTGACGTCCGTGTATAAGAAAGCGCTGACAAAGCTATTCGCCCTATCGATAACTTAAAAACCGTCTGTACGGGATGAAGAGCGCGAAAGAGGGGTTCGCCAAGTCGTCGAGCGTACTTATTCGTACGTGACGTAAGAAAATCAAACTTAGATAACTTAAAAACCGCCTGTACGGGATGAGAGACAAGGAAAAACCCATTTTGCGAGGGTCGAGCGTACTTAAGCGTACGTGACGTGAGCAAAACTTAGATGACTTAAAAACCGCCTGTACGGGATGAGAGACAAGGAAAAACCCATTTTGCGAGGGTCGAGCGTACTTTTGCGTACGTGACCTGAGCAAAATGGGTTTTGACGCAGTATATCGCCCGTACAGGCGGTTTTACAGGTATTCGAGTTTTAGGATGGATCCAACCCCCACCACCTCATACTCCGCGAGGGATGAGCCGTCGAAGCCGTCGGGGCGGTAGGTGTAGCAGAAGTTGCCGGGGGAGACCTCCTCGCGATGGGAGAGGTCGACAAAGCTGATGGCAAGTTGCGCGTCGGTGACGAGCCGAAAGGCGTCGTCGCGATTGAGCTTGAAGTTGAGAGTGGAAGCGGAGGCGGAGATATGCATTATTCTTGGGGCGAGGGGTGCGGTAATTTGCATATTTCCGGACAGGGTATCGACCTCGAATCTTAGCGGCGCGGCGTTGAACTCCGCCTCGACGCTGCCGCTTGAGGTTTTGACGCGAAGCAGCGGGACTTGGGCGTTCACCTTGCAATTGACGGCTCCGGACGCGGTAGAAATTTTCACGCCGTCCTCGTCCTCTTCGCCGAGCACGGGGTCGCAGATGTTGAGGCCTATGCCGCCAGAGACGGTGTCGACGCTGATATCGCGCGGACAAGTCGCCATGTTGTCGGAGGCGGTATACATTGCTACAGCGCCTCTGCGCGTGGAAATTTTGCACCTAAGCGCGGGTACGCCGAGCGAGGTCACGTCGGCGTCGTGAGCGGATATCTCAAGTCTGTCAAGGCACAGCGCTTTGGGAAAGGTTATCGTCAGCGCCTTTTTCAAGTCGTCGGTCGCCTCATAGGAGCCGAGCGCGGCGAATTGAATTGAAAGTTTTCCGTCTTCAAGCAGGTATTTAAGTTTGGGGGCGGCGTTTTTGCCCTCTTCCCTGACGGAGACGCCGGTCGCCTCCTCGTCCACCGCGAGCTTTATTGAGCCGCAGACCCAATTTATATACACCTCTTGTGCGGTTATCCCCTCGACAGGGCCTTCCGTGTAGGCGTCCGCGCCGTCATAATACACCGTGTATGGCGCGTCGCTTTCGTTGCACGCGCAAAGCGCCGCCGTAAGCGCGACAAGCAGCGCGATGGCAAAAACGAGAGGTAGTTTGCGGACAGAGCGCATAGACGTCTCCTCAAAAGGCGAATTGCGCAGGCCGTACGACCTGCGCAAAGTTTTTTACATTATCTCGCGATATATCTTTTCTATTTCCTGCTTACCCCAGACCTGCGGGCACGGATAGAGCGGGTTGGCTTCGGCGAGCGCGTGCTCTATCATAACGGGCAGTTTGTCCTCCTCGATGAGGGGACCGCCCTCGCGGGAGAGTATCTTCTTGGGGATATTCATATATTCGTTGAGGCCCTCGATCCAGGCGATGAAGGCGTTTGCCTTTTCCTCTTTGGTTTCGCCCGCAAGTCCGACCACGTCCGCAAGGCGAGCCAGCTTTTTATGCGCGCTCTTGCCGTACGCCTTAAGCACATAGGGCAGGATCACCGCGTTTGCAAGCCCGTGAGGCACGTTGTATTGCCCGCCGAGAGTGTGCGCGACCGCGTGCACATAGCCCACATACGCCCTTGTGAAGGCCTTGCCCGCAAGGTACGCCGCCTGTTGCATGTTGTTGCGCGCCTCGAGGTCCTCGCCGTTGTCGTATGCCTTTTTGAGGTTTTCGTTTATCAGCCTTATCGCCTCGACGGCGTCCTTCTTTGTCCTGCCGGTATTTTCGCCGCCTATGTACGCCTCGACCGCGTGAGTCAGCGCGTCCATGCCCGTCGTGGAAGTGATGTGCTTGGGCAGAGATTTTGTAAGTTCCGGATCCATGACGACGTATCTCGGGATGAGAACGGGGTCGTTGATGGGATATTTTTCATGCGTCTCCGCGTTGGAGATGACCGCGGCAAGCGTCGCCTCGGATCCCGTGCCCGACGTCGTGGGAATGGCGACGAGAGGAGGCAATTTCTTTGCGACTTTAAGCACGCCTTTCATCTTGGGGATGGACTTCTTGGGGCGAGCGACCCTTGCGCCGATGCCCTTTGCGCAGTCCATAGCGCTGCCGCCGCCGAGCGCGACAATGACGTCGCAGTCGTTTTGGCGATACATCTCAAGCCCTGCCTCTATGTTGTCTATCGTGGGATTGGGGACGACGTCGTGATAGCATACGCCCTTCATGCCCTCCGCCTCGCACGCGGCGAGGATAGGATCCGCCATGCCAAGCTTGAAAAGCCCGCCGTCCGTCACGATAAGTATGCTTTTGAAGCCCTTATCCTTCAAAAATTTGGGCAGCTCTTTTACGCTTCCGGCACCCGAAAGCGTGCCCTTGTTCTGATTCCAGGGCAAAAACCACATCGCGCACCACATCGTCTTTTGAAAGACGCGGCAACCGAATTTGTAAAAACAATTCATGTCTTCCTCCGCGCGGTCGGAACCGCATATTTTGTTTTATCATAATAAGTTTAACACTATTAAATTAAAATCTCAACAAAAACATTTCAAAAGTTGCCAAAACTTTATCCCAACCCCCAAACGACGCGAAAGAAGGCAGATTTGCGCCCCAATAAGAGGCGGCAAGGCGGCATAGATAAGCGGCAAATGAGCATAAAATCCCCACCTCAAAAGCGTGCGGAATTGCCCCCGCCGTAAATGCGTCCGGAATTTCTCAACCGCAAATTTTCTTGGATCGCCCCTGCTTCAAACGTATCGATGATCCTCCGTTTCAAGCGTATCTAAGCCCCCTGCTTCAAATCGGGCAGACGTAAATGGACGATGTGTGGCTGCCCTTAAAACCGATATTCTGACCGCGTAAAATGTCGAGGCTTGGCAGATAAAACTCAAGGCGAGCGGACGGCTCGCCTTGAGGGCAAAATGCGCGAATTGTCTTTTGTGCCTTATGTTTTAATCTTGAGTTGTGATCTTATATTTTGCGCTTTGATTTGTTATATCGTTACATTTTGCGCTTGCGTTTTACTGTTACACATATTGCGCTTTGGTTATGCGCTTGCGCCAATCATTACATTCTTTGCTTTGGTCATGCGCTTACGCTTCGGGATAGTTGATGGTCCCGTCCTTGCACACGACCTTGAACGAGATATCAACATAGACCGATTCATCTGTTTCTTCATCCCAATGGTCATAGACATGCACCCATTCCTGCGCCCTTTCGCCATATAAGTCTCTCCACTGTTGCATAGTGCCCGCAAAGTTTATCTTTTCAAGCGCGGAATTGTCATCCATATCAACAAACGCCTTGTTGCTCAAAGGGATGTCGATTTCTTTGATATTATAGTTAATATAAACAGAGTCAATTTCTTTTTCAATTATGAAATGATCAATTGTACCTTCAACATATCCTCCGTACTCATTATAAAGAGACAGTTCGGCCTTTTCTATATCGTATCCGCCGATATTAGACGGCAATGTCAATGAGGAGGGCAAATCATTACACCAATATTCTGTAAAGTATTTACCCTCGTAGTCACGTCTCAAACTCCATCCTGTCTTGTAGGTGAGTTTATATGAACAATAACCCGTGTCCTTATTCACTCTGATATAGCTGTCGCTTGTATAATTGATGTCCATAAATTCTGGGATCCCTGAACTGAAATCCTCAATGGGATCCTCACTTTCAAAATCGTTTGCGATCCCTTCCAATGTCAGGCACACCCCTCTCGCAGGACTTGTGATGGTGTCCGCTTCCACAATGTTATCGCTACTATCATAATAGAAAGTTGTCTCCGTCATTCCTTCGTTTTTGGCGGCGCCCCTGTGCAACTTGGACTGCATAAACGCCATTACGTCACTGTTGAATACGGTGATATTTTCGGGACGTTTGTAGGAGAGCATCTCTTCATATCCATCGCCCATGATTATTTTGCACCCATCTACACGCACGCCGTCTTTATATTCAATATCTTCATAACGAGCTTGCGCTCTTTCCTCATTTGGATATATTTCAATTGTTGGAGGGTCAACAGCTCCTGGACCATAACCATATAAACCATATAAGCTAACTCCCACTACTATATATGGACCCCGATCATCCCTACCGTAACAGGTTATATGCATATCGACGCCTTTATCGCCATCAACTTTAATTTGTTCGGCGTTGGACAAAAACCAATTAAACGCGGCGTCGATGTCGGCGCGGGAGTCCTCGATAAGTTGTTTCATCTCGGCGGACAGTTCGGGGGTGGAACCGTCCGGATCCGTTTTATCTTTGTTGCACGCGACGAGCGAGCAGAGCAATACCAACGCTAATACCGCGATGAGCGCCGTCCTTAAGACTTTTGTTTGTTTCATAGTTACCTCCTTAGTGCGCCTGGCGCAATTGATACAAAAAATGCGCTCCGAAAGAGCGCACGCGGTCTAAATATAACAAGTGCACTCTTTCAGATTCACCACAAATCCTTATAACTGCTACGAGCATATCAAGAAATGCACTTGTTACCGATAATAAGCGCTCGTAGAACAATATTAAGGAAATGTGGCAATTTGATTATAAATCAATCGCAACTTGTTGTCAATTGTAAGTTAAAACGCAGGCTTTCGCCCCTGCAATAAAACCTTAGTCACATCGTGGGATATTCAAAATGAGGATCGTCGAGAAGGGAGGAGAGATACTCCCCGACATAATATTTTGCCATGGCGAGATTGTGCTCCAGATAATTGCCGCACTCGCTTGCCTTAGCGCCGGGGATATCGCCTTCGAAGTCTATGATGAAGCGGCACATATCCGTCACAAGCGGGCAGACGTCCCTCGCTTCAAGCGCGCCGAACATCACAAGGTAGCACCCCGTGCGGCACCCCATAGGCCCAAAATATACGACGTCGTCCTTGCGGGCGCAGTTGCGAAGATAGGTCGCGCCAAGATGCTCTATGGTATGCAGCGCGGGCATGTCCATGACGGGCTCGCGATTGGGACGGCGCATGCGCAGATCAAACGTGGTGACTTCTGTCCCGTCCCTCCCGTCCCTGCGCGAGACGTACAGCCCTCTTTCAAGCGCGAGGTGGTCTATGCTGAAGCTTGCGATCTTATCCATAATATACCTCTTATATATTATCCTTATAAAAATTTCCGCCCTTATTGTATTGCGGGTCGAATTTGTTTGTCAACGGAAAATTTTCTCGCGGGCGGCAAGATATAATTGAGGCGGAGTATGCACAAAATTTTTGCATATGCAATTAGAATATCAAAAACTTCAAATCGAGGTTGATACATCGCCGATTTCGGGGCAAAATTCAAAATCCCCCAAATTCGCCAAAAATCAACAAAACTACAAGATGTTGTGTTTCGCAAAAATGTTTCACACTTTATTTTGCGATTTCCCTTGACTTATCGCGCAAGCGTGATACAATGAAAAAGCAATTTTCGAAAAAGGGGTTCACTTATGCTAAACGTGAAAAAAAGGGATGGGAGCATAGTCCCGTTCAATCTGAACAAAATCAAGGTCGCGATCGAGAAGGCTTTTGCCGCGGTGGGCAAAAACTACAACGAAGATATTCTCGATCTTCTGGCGCTCAGAGTGACTGCGACCTTCAACAGCAAGATAGTCGACGACGTGGTCACCGTCGAGGACGTGCAGGACGCGGTCGAAGTCGTGCTTATCCAATCAAGCTATGTAGAAGTAGCGAAGGCTTATATTCTATATAGAAAACAACATCAGAAGTTGCGCGACATGCACTCCACCGTGCTCGACTATAAAAACACCGTCGACAACTATCTGAAGATAAACGATTGGCGAGTCAAAGAAAACTCCACGGTGTCCTACTCCGTCGGCGGACTTATCCTGTCCAACAGCGGCGCCGTGACGGCAAACTATTGGCTGAGCGAGATCTACGACGACGAGATAGCCAACGCGCACCGCGAGGCGAAGATCCACCTTCACGACCTCAGCATGCTGACGGGCTATTGCGCGGGCTGGTCCCTCAAGCAGCTCATCAAAGAGGGCCTTGGCGGCATCCCCGGCAAGATCACGTCCGCTCCCGCAAGCCACCTCTCCACGCTGTGCAATCAGATGGTCAACTTCCTTGGCATCATGCAGAACGAGTGGGCGGGCGCGCAGGCTTTTTCAAGCTTCGACACCTATCTTGCCCCCTTCGTCAAAGTGGACAACCTTACCTATAAAGAGGTCAAGCAGTGCATCCAATCCTTCATATACGGCGTGAATACCCCGTCGCGCTGGGGCACGCAGGCGCCCTTCACCAACGTCACCCTCGACTGGGTAGTGCCCAACGACCTTGCGGAGCTTCCCGCGATCGTCGGCGGCAAGGATATGGACTTCAAGTATAAGGACTGCGTAGAGGAGATGCGCATGATAAACAAGGCGTTCATCGAGATAATGATAGAAGGCGATGCCAACGGCCGCGGTTTCCAATATCCCATCCCGACCTACTCCATCACAAGAGACTTCGACTGGTCGGACACCGAAAACAACCGCCTGCTGTTTACGATGACGTCAAAGTACGGCACTCCTTACTTCTCCAACTACATCAACAGCGATATGGAGCCGAGCGACGTGCGCAGCATGTGCTGCCGTCTGCGCCTCGACCTGCGCGAGCTGCGTAAAAAATCGGGCGGCTTCTTCGGCAGCGGCGAGTCCACCGGCTCGGTCGGCGTGGTCACGATAAACATGCCCCGCATAGCCTACGTCGCTACGACGGAAGAGGAGTATTTCAAGGAGCTCGAACACCTTATGAACATCGCGGCGCGCTCCCTCAAGATAAAGCGCAACGTCATCACAAAGCTGCTTGACGAAGGGCTGTATCCCTACACGAAGAGATATCTTGGCACTTTTGCAAACCACTTCTCCACGATCGGCCTTGTCGGCATGAACGAGGCGTGCCTCAACGCGCGCTGGGTGGGCAAGGACCTCACGCATAAGGAAGCGCAGGAATTCACAAAGAAGACCCTCAACTTCATGCGCAATAAGCTGAGCGACTACCAGGAGGAGTACGGCGACCTGTACAACCTGGAGGCGACCCCCGCGGAGTCCACGTCCTATCGCCTTGCCAAGCACGACCGCGAGAAATATCCCAACATCATCTGCGCAAAGTCTGCGGACGGCACGCCCTATTACACCAACAGCTCGCACCTGCCCGTCGGATACACCGCGGACATCTTCGAAGCGCTTGACATTCAGGACGATTTGCAAACTCTGTACACCTCCGGCACCGTCTTCCACGCCTTCCTCGGCCAGAAGCTAGACAGCTGGCAGGCGGCGGCAAACCTCGTGAGAAAGATCGCCGAAAATTATAAACTGCCCTACTATACGCTTTCGCCGACATATTCCATCTGCGCGGATCACGGCTACCTCGTGGGCGAGCAGTACACCTGCCCCATCTGCGGCAAGAAGACGGAAGTTTACAGCCGTATAACCGGCTACTACCGCCCCGTCCAGAACTGGAACGACGGCAAAGTCGCCGAGTTTAAGGAGCGCAAGGTCTACGACATCGCCACCTCCAAATATCACGGCAAGCCGATAAACGAGCACGTCTGCACCGACGAGGCGCCCATGATGAGAGGAAGACTTGAAATAGAGGCGGAAAAGAAAGCCGAAGAGGCAACTCCCGCCCCCGCCGCGAACGACAACGGACTTATGATCTTCACGACGAAGACCTGCCCCAACTGCAAGATGGCTAAGGCCATGCTCGACAAGGCGGGCATAGGATATGCGGTCATCGACGCGGAAGACAACGCCGACATCACAAAGTCCTACGGCGTAAAGAAAGCGCCCACACTGCTTGTCCCCAACGGCAACGGCGGCTATGACGTTTACGACAACGCAAGCAAGATAAAGGGCTATATCGAAAGCGTAAAGTAATTTACCGCAAAGTTACATGAGCGGGCAAAACGCCCGCTCATTTCATAAAAGGAAAACCTTATGGCAAAACATTTCGACATAATCGTAATAGGCGCCGGACCCGCCGGAATGACCGCCGCGCTCAATTGCCTGCGCGCGGGCAAGACCGTCCTTGTGCTTGAGGGCGAAAGCCTTGGCGGACAGATAGCGCTGTCTCCGCGCGTGGAAAACTTCCCGTCCTACCCCATCGCTTCGGGCGAGGAACTTATGGACAAACTGTATTCCCAAATAGAGCAGTGGGGCGCGCAAGTGGAGTTTGAATGCGCACAATCCGTGGTTAAAGACGGCAAAACGTTTGTATTAACCACCGATTATGCAACTTACACCTGCACGTCCGTCATTCTTGCGACCGGCTGCAAACATCGCCATATAGGCGTGGAGCGCGAGGAGGAACTTGTCGGCAACGGCGTAAGTTATTGCGCACTTTGCGACGGCGCGTTTTATAAGGGCGAGGACGTCGCGGTCATAGGCGACGCCAATACCGCGCTGCAATACGCCCTGCTGCTTGCTGGATATTGCAAGCAGGTACATATCTGCGCCCTCTTCGATCGCCTGTTCGCGGACAAGGCGCTTGTCGACCTTGTGCTGGCAAAGCCCAACGTCGACGTCACCTACAACATATCCCTGCAGGAATTTGTCGGCGAGGACGAGCTGACCTCCCTCCGCTTTGAAAACACAGTCACGCATGAGCCCTACGTCGTAGATTGCAAGTGCGCCTTCATATGCGTGGGACAGATCCCCCAAAACGAGCCTTTCAAGGACCTCGTCGCCCTCGATCAGAAAGGCTATATCGTCGCGGACGAAAGCTGCGTCACTTCCTGCGAAGGCGTGTTTGCCGCGGGCGATTGCCGCACCAAAAAGATACGCCAGCTGACCACCGCCGCCTCGGACGGCACCGTCGCCGCCTATGCCGCGTGCGCCTACGTGGACAAGGTTTTACACTGATTGTTTTACTTCACTCCTTTCAAACGGACAGCGGAGCGCAATGCGCTCCGCCGTCTTTATATCACCTTATATTTTGTAACCTTTTGCCCTTTTGGACCTTCCTCGGCGCTTATTTACAGCGCGATCAGGCCTATCGAGACCACAACTATCAATATGACCGCTACCACGTCGATAAGGCTGACGATGATCCCCGCCGTCGCAAGGCCGCTTCCGCTGCCGCCAAGCTCCTTTGCCTTTGAAAGGCCTACGATGGACAAGATGAACCCGACGATCGGAATGAAAAACGCCAATATAAGCCCGACTATCGCGTACGTGTTGGTCTGATTTTCGCCGGACTGCGATTGCGCCGGCGGCTGCGCATAGCCTTTAAGCCGATTGCCGCATTTGGGGCAAAACCTGACGTCGTCGTCCACATGCGCCCCACAATTTTTGCAATACATGATCTATCCTCCTATATGGCGATATCTATATGATATGGCGATATCTATATAACGATATGCCTTACGCTTTCCGCCCGTATGTCTTCGCTCGTTCTGCTCAGCGCTTCCCCCGCCTTGTTTTCGTCCTCAGATCAACCCGTAGTAGAACAAGGTCAGCGCGATCGCCACCGCCTGTAAAGCTACCCCCAAAAATATGCATATCGTCGAGACCAATCTCCAGCCCGGAGAGGTCTTCCTCATGCACGCCGCCACTACGCAGAGCACGACGCCCGCAAGCGGCACCAAAAACGTGAAGATCAATCCCAACAGCGCGATGATGTTATTATTCTGCGACCCGGCTTTTTGCGCATTAGCTCCTGCGGCGCTTCCGTCCGCCGACAAGGCTCGCGCGCCGACCGCCTGCTGCTTAGCGCCGCAAAACGGGCAGAATGTCGAGTCGTCGTCTATTTGTTTTCCGCATCTGTCGCAAATCATAATGCAACCTCGCAAAACGTTCGTTTTTTAGATTATATGACAAATCGTCATATTCTGTCAAGTATATGTATGACAGAATGTCATAGAGGTGGATATGAAGACAAATCTGCGCACGTTGCGAAAAAATGCGGGGCTCACGCAATTGCAACTTCAGATCGCGACCGGGATAGACCAGGCGTTGCTGTCCAAATTTGAAAGCGGGGCGCGCGTTCCGCCCACCGAAACGTTGATTCTGCTTGCCGATTTTTACAATGTGAGCTTGGACTATATCCTTTGCCGCACCGACTCCCCGTCAATAAAATAAACCGCTTTTTCGCTTAACTCGCCCTATTTTCATTAAAAGTCCCAAAGCGGCGACAAAACTGTCGTTTACCGCCTTTATGGCTTGTACTTTTGCCGCGCGGAGTGTATAATGGAGGCATGATCAAAGCCGTCTTTATCGACATTGACAACACCGTGATGGACTTCGACCGCTGCTCGGAGAGGAGCATGCGCCTGACCTGCGCGGATTGGGACATAGCCTACGACGCGAGCATGTTTGAGGTCTTCAAGCGCTACAACGACCGCCGCTGGCAAGACATCGAGCGCGGCGAGCTGACCGTAGCGCGCCTTTTTGAGGTGCGCTGGAACGAGGTCTTCGCCTTGCTGGGAGTGCCTATGACGGACGGGCCCGAATTCGAGCGCGATTTTCACGTCTACCTCAACGTCAGCGACATCCCCGTGGACGGCGCAAGAGAGGCGCTTGAATATCTGCATGGCAAATACAGAGTGTACGCCGCCTCCAACTCCAACACGATGAAACAGCGCCTGCGCCTTGAAAAGACGGATATGTTGCGCTTTTTCGACGACATATTCCTGTCCGAAGAGCTTGGCGAGACAAAGCCGTCTCCCGCGTTTTTCGACGCCTGCTTCGCGCGCATAGGCGACCTTTCCCCCTCCGAGACCGTCATGATAGGCGACTCGCTGACCGCAGACATCCTCGGCGCCGCCTCATATGGCATGACGACCTGCTGGTACAACCATAACCGCCTGCCCTACGACAAATCGTCCCTCCCCGCCGACTTCGTGATAAACGACATCCGCGACGTAAAAACCTTTTTATAACAAATTCACCACTTTATCTATCCAAATTACCCATATAAACCCCGTTTTCGCAAAATAACCCCCCCCCTTTCCGCCCTGCTTCCGCTACCCTTTATACTTAATTATTTTTGCCCATTTTATCCGCCGCCCTATCCCTTATCCGCCATACACTGTTGATGTTTCACTGCCCCTCATTGCCCGCCATGCGTTATTGCCGTTCCCTTTCTTTATCAAACACACCTTGCCCTCGGCCTTCCCTCTACCCTCTATGGCTTCCCTTCCCACATCTCTATCAAACACTTCTTGCCCATCGCATTTCACTCTATCCACCACAATTTCCGTTCCCACATATTCATCAAATACGATTTGCTCGCCGAATTTCTCTTACATATGCGGCTTTCGCAATATACTAGCCGTCGACGTCGTCGCCGATTTGAAGTGAAATTTCCCTCTCGCCCGCCGCCTCAGCTATGCGGGAAGCCGCCTTCGCCACCACCAATTTTTGCAAACCGCGCCAAATGACTTGTCAAACCGCTCGATCCACGCTATAATCAAATAGTGTCGATTGCGCCCGCCAACCGTCCCGCCGCAATTGCCGCAACATCTTCGCCCCAATATGTTTCCGTAGCTCAGTAGGATAGAGCGTCCGCCTCCTAAGCGGAAGGTCGTGGGTTCGAATCCCGCCGGGAACGCCACCTAAAGCCCTACTAAACAGTAGGGTTTTTGCATTTTGTCCGCCTGAAATTTCCGGTATTATTTTGGCTGTTTTTCTTAATACCGATTTTGATGTTTCAGTCATCGTCCCCCTCCTTGTTTGAGATTTTGTTGAGCGCTGCTTCGCTTGCGTATCGGGCAGAAAGTGGCTATACACCTTGAGCGTTACCGTCGAATCGCTGTGTCCCATATAAACAAAAACACATTGGGCTGGGTCGAAATTCCCTAGGCCCACCGCGGCGTGGGCTATCCTCGCCAATTTTTTGGGCAGATCAAAAACTTATTAAAATCCGGACACACTGAAACAGCTATATGTAATTTGTTCTATTTTAACTGCCGATTTATTATAAAAAAATTCCATATCGTTTTCATATATTGTTAAATTGTCGGAAAATTTTTCCAATAAAGAAGGTATCGATGCATCGAAAGATACCTTTTTATCAAAAATGATGTCCGAAAAATATTTATCGAGGCCGCATGTTTTATAGATATAAAAAGCTCGGTTTTTATTTGCCTTTGTCCAAATATAACAATCATTTTTATTTAGTATTGAGATTTTATTTATCAAGGCGGTATTATATATTACACGATAAGGCATCCATCTTTCACAAAAGTATGATTGTTTCGTTAGTATTATCCGACTTTTTATTAGAGTTGGTTTTATATCCTCTCGCGTTATTCTGTCGTTCTTTTCCAAAGTTTTCAAATGGTATTTGCGCAGAGCATAGTTATACGCGTCGTTATTTAAGTCGGTTGAATAA
>CANQCC010000037.1 GCA_947589635.1 uncultured Clostridia bacterium
CTCGAGGTGCGCTATAAGGGCAAAAACATAAGCGAAGTACTGGACATGAACATTGAAGAGGCGGCGACGTTCTTTGAAAACATCCCGAAGATCCGCAACAAGATACGCACGCTCAACGACGTAGGCCTCGGCTATATAAAGCTGGGACAGTCCTCGACCACGCTTTCGGGCGGAGAGGCGCAGCGCGTAAAACTTGCGACGGAGCTGTCGCGGCGCTCCACGGGCAAGACCATGTACATTCTGGACGAGCCTACAACGGGGCTGCACACGCACGACGTGGGCAAACTTTTGAGCATATTGCAGCAGCTTGTGGAGCAGGGCAATACTGTAGTCGTAATCGAGCACAACCTTGACGTCATCAAAGTTGCCGACCATATCATCGACCTCGGACCCGACGGAGGAGACCGCGGCGGAAGGGTAGTTGTGACGGGCACTCCCGAAAGCGTGGCGGAGTCGGACGTGGGGTATACGTCGGCTTTCGTAAAAAAGGCGCTGGACGGCAAACAGTAAGCGCCGCTATTATTTGAGGATAAAGAAGTTTAAGAGAGTCATTATCTTAGTGGCAAATCAAATTTGATATTAAAAAACGTCATTGAAGGATAACAAAAACACGTAGCGATACGTGCTTTTGTTATTGCCATAAATTGCCTCGAGGCAAGATAACGGCGTGCCGTTTGCGGGGCAGTGCTGTGCATTTGCATAGGATAACGGCGGGCATTTGCGTGGATGATGCTGTGTATGCAGCATTGCTGCGCGGTTGCGGGGATAAATTGTGCGTTGGTAGGTTTCGCTCCATGCGGCGGGCGTTTGCGGTAAAAAAGTTGGACTTGCGATTTTGTCGCAAGTCCAACTGTCGTTGTTTTTTGTCCGTTGACAAGGCTCATGCCTTAGTCGATGTCGATCGACGGGTAGGATATATTGTCATTGTAGACGCGGATGCGGGCGGTGTTGAGATAGCCGTAGCTCTTCTTCTCTATTCCGACAGTGACTCTGTAAGTGTAGCCGTCAGATTCCTTCGTATAGAAGTAGTAGCCGTCTTCATCCTTATCGTTTGTCTTTGTCCAGCCTGCGGCGACAAGCGCTGCCTCATATTGCGTGACAAAGTTCTCCAATTTGGTATATTTGCCCTTTGGTTGGTCGGGATCGTCGGGAGCAAATTCGCCCGTCTCGATGTAGATGTACTTCAACTCGGAGGATTGAGGAGCGCGAGTGAAGTCTGTTTTCCAACCTTCCTCTATAAAGGAACCCCCGAGGTCGCCGGGATAGAGATAGGGCAGCGGGTTGGCGGTGAGGCCGAAAGACTTGAAGGAAGCATTTACTTTATCTGTCCAGGCACTAGGCGTGACAATGTCATGCGCACTTGCAAAGTCAAGACCCGTCGTAGCGGTATTGAACGCTTCGAATACTACTCTGATATTAGTATCAACAGTTTCGCCCATGAATCTTGCGGTAGTTGCAACTTCCGTGACATGGCCGTTGGAGTCGAGCTTCAGCGTGCCGTCGTCGGGGAAGGAGTAGCCTATGCCGAGGTTGTTGTAGCAAGTGTATTGCACAAACACGCCGTTCTTGGAGCGAGATTGATACTTATTGGTTGTCGACGTCTTCTCGAAGATGAGAGGGGAGAAGGCAAAGGTGGGATATCTCACGATGTTGCTGCCGCTGCTGTTTTGCCCTTCCCAGACCGCGTCGTGTATCCTGGTCTTTTGCACATAGTCGACTTCGTTTTCATTTTTGTATACGACTTTGTACTCATAATATTGATTGTCGTTGACCTTATGAATACCCGTGCGTTCGGTGACCAAACCTGCCGACATGACTGCTACGTCGATCGTGTCCTCGGTGTAAGTGTATACGCTGAGTTCATTGCCAATATATACGCTTGCTTTGTAGTTCTTAAGCGCCGCCATGTTGTTGACCGCGGTCGTGAGGCCATCGTGATAGTCTTCCTTCTGATAAGGCGTGACATGGTTGATCTTTGAGGTGCCGAAGTCGGAGAAGGTGGTCGTGATCCACCAACCGTTCTTATAGCTTCTTGCGCCGTCATATCCGCCCGGGTCGACGCTCACATTCAAAGTGATCGTATCGCCGGTAACCTGGATATACATCTCGTCCGGGACGAGGTCTTTAAGGTACAGGAAGAGGCAGATGTTTGTGGCTTGAGAATATGTGCCCATAAAGTAGTATTTGTTGCCGCCGTCAAAGCTGCGCCACAAATCTGCGGTGGAGTAATATCCTACGTCCACGTTATTCTTATCAAGGTCAAACACGTTGAAGTATACGCTGCTTGCCCAACGGATGCTGCTGTCGCCATCGCTGTCCGTTTTTACCGCTTGTTCCTTTACGACTTCGTTTTGCACGTTGACGCGCTCCGTGCAGACATATCTTTGGTTGGAGACGTACTTGTATCTTTTAAGGACATTATTGTCCGTGCCCTCTTCTTGCGTCGAGCGCTCAATAAATTGATATGCGTCGGTAAGATTAAGCTCGTTGTCATAATACGGATCGTCCACGATATCTTCATAGATGGAAGTGAGATATCTGGACTGTTCAACGCTGTCGGTATACTTGGGGTCGAACTTCAGATACTGTTCCGTGCTCTTCAGCGTGACGGAGCCCTTAAGTTTGTTGTAAACCTCGTCAGAGAGCGCCACGCCCTCGTTCTTGCCGCGCACGGTGACCGTGTAGGTCTTGGTGATGTTGGTCTGGCCTATCATGGTGCAGGTGATGTTTGCGGTGCCCGGCGCCTGCGCGCTGAGGATAGCTTCGGGCATGGGACCGTTTTGCATCGTCGCCTCGTTGACCTTAGCAAGGTCGACGACGGTGGGAGCGTCGGAGGACCAGGTGAAGGTCGCGCCCGAGTTGACATAATCGTCCGTGAGGACAGCGTAGATGGCGCGGATCTCGCCATGGACCATCTCGCCTTTCATGAAGAGCCTTTCTATCACCGCGTCCGCCGCAGTAGGATTGTTGTTTTTGACCTTGACGTTGAGGATGGCGTTGGCTTTTACGGTATATTTATAGTTGCCCTCGTTGTCCGGGGTAAGTTTTTGGTCCTGAGTGGACACCATGACGACTTCCTCTATTTCAAGATCGGGATTTGTCGTGACAATTTTGAAGGTGGCAACTTCGTCGACCTTGTAGCCGCTTGCCTTTATGCCCGTGACGTTGTAACGCGCGTCGGTCGAAACCCTGATATAGAAAGTATCGGGGGCGGACACCTCGTCATCGCCGGGGTCGCCGCCGCCGGTGGTGGAACCGGAGCCGTATTTTGCAAACGCGTTGCAGTCCTTGCTTATCACGGTCTTACCCGCTTCTATCAACGTTTCGCCGTCAATGTACCAGCCGATAAGCTGCTGCGTTTCGTGCCCCGCGGGTTTTGCGGGAATTTGCTCCAGAGTAATTGCGGTGTCCTTCTTGACCTGCACGGAAGTGATCTCCTTTTGTCCGTCAAAGAAGGTAACCTTATATGTCTCGTCAGTGGCCCCGTCCTTGTTGCAAGCGGTAAGTATGCCCGCCGCAAGCACGGTAACCATCATGACGCATAGCAATACGCTTATAAACTTTTTCATATTGCATACTCCTTTATTTTTGATAATATATAAATGATAAATGCATTTGTGCTTATTGTCAAACAAATTTTGCATAAATTTTTATATTTCAGCGGTCAATTTGTATATTTTATGCATTTTCAGCCGATTTTATGCAAAATTTTATACATTTTTTGTATAAACGCCTTTCGCGCAAAATCCGCTTTTGCGGGCGGGAAATTTATCCTTTTCGGGGAGCGAAAACCCCCTTTACAGCCGCAAATATCCTCTGTCCGCTTTGATAACGCCTCCGTCTTGCCAAACCCCGCAAATTTATGTTATGCGACGGGAGGGCTTTTGCCTGCGCAAAATATCAAGCGACGGACAAAAATTTTTTTTGCCCGCCGCATTTTAATGTTTTTAATGCGAAAGCGAGGACTTTTACTCTTCATGCGCCCGTGCCGCGAAGAGGAGGATTTATTTATCGGACTTTGCTTTCCTCCAGGTGCGCGCGGAGCAGGGAACCTTTACCCGCATTGAATGAAGTTTATAACTTTATGTCGCGCTGTGATTTTCTTTTTGAAACCCGCGAGGAGAAGGGCATTATTTATCCGCTTTTGCTTTCCGCTTGAAGCCTACGCGCATGGCGTTTAATATGGCGAGGATGGCTACGCCTACGTCGCCGAAGACCGCTATCCACATCCCCGTCAGCCCAAGCGCGGACAAGACCAATATCGCAACCTTCACCGCGATCGAAAACACTATGTTCTGGTATGCCGCGCGCATCGTGCGCCTTGCTATGCGCCTCGCAAGGGGAAGACAGGACAGCTCGTCGCGCATAAGCACCACGTCGGAGGCCTCTATCGCCGCGTCGCTGCCTATGCCGCCCATCGCCACGCCTATGTCCGCGCGCATAAGCACGGGAGCGTCGTTTACGCCGTCCCCGACAAAGCATACCGCGCCGCGCCCCTTGCCGTCAAGCACGCGCTCAAGTTCATCCACCTTGTCCGCGGACAGCAGGGAAGCGCGATAGTCGTCTATGCCCACCGCCTCCGCAACTTTTTTTGCAACCTTGTCGCCGTCACCCGTAAGCATAAGCGTGCGAGCGCCCATTTTCGACAGATCTTTTACCGCCTCGGCTGCGTCGGGCTTTATTTCGTCCTCGATGGTTATCACGCCCTCAAGCGCGCCGTCTTTTGCCACATATACCGCGCCTTCGACGCCCTTAAGCTCCTCGGGGACGGCAACGCCTTTTGCCGCCATAAGCCTTTCGCCGCCGCAGAGCAAAACTTCGCCGTCTTTTGTCGCCGTCACGCCAAGCCCCGCCTCGCTTTTTATCGACCACCCAAGCTGCGCGCCGCCTCCGTACGCCTCGGTTATGGAGCGCGCTATCGGATGGGACAGCCCCTGCTCGCACGCCGCGGCAAGGCGCAATACCTCGTCGCGCTTGTCTGCGGGCAGAACTTCGCCCACCTTGAAGTTGCCCTTTGTCAGCGTGCCCGTCTTGTCAAACACAAAGACGTCCGCTTTGGCAAGTTTTTCGATGTAGTCGGAGCCTTTTATCAATATTCCGTCGCGGGACGCGCGTCCTATCCCCGCAAAAAAGGACAGCGGAATGGATATCACAAGCGCGCAAGGGCAGGATATCACAAGAAAGTTCAACGCGCGATATATCCAGGTCGTCCAGTCTCCGCTCACCGCGCCCGGGATCACCGCAAGCAGCAGCGCGCATACCACCACCGTAGGCGTGTATATCCGCGAAAATTTTGTAATGAAGTTTTCCGTCTTCGACTTTTTGTCCGCCGCGTTCTGCACAAGATCGAGTATCTTCGCCGCCGTGCCGTCGTGATAAAGTTTGTCTACGCGCACCTCTACGCGATCGGTCAAATTTACCGCGCCGCTTATCGCCCGCTCGCCCTCAAGCAGTGATACGGGTGCCGATTCGCCCGTCAAAGCCTTCATGTCCACCGACGTGGCGCCGCGCACGCATACGCCGTCAAGCGGGACGCGCTCGCCGGGATTGACGACTATTATATCGCCGATTTTTACCTCTTCGGGAGATACCGTCCTCACTTCGCCGCCCTCAAGCAGATTGGCGCTGTCGGGACGGATGTCCATAAGCGCGGATATGCTCTTGCGGGACTTGCCCGTCGCGTAATGCTCGAAAAATTCGCCGACCTGATAAAACAACAGCACCGCGCACGCCTCCTCCGCGCCCTCGGCCTCCATGCCCGAAGCCCCGCGGAATATGTGCAGCGCAAACGCACCTAACGTCGCTACGCTCATCAGGAAGTTTTCGTCAAGCAGTTGCCCGTGCAATATCCCCTCCGCCGCCTCGCGCAAGACGTCGAAACCTATCGCCACATATACCGCAAGGTATAAAAACAGGGGCAGCAACCAGCCGAGCCTCCCGCCCGCAAGCGCCGCAAGATCCGCCGCCTTGTCCACCGCGAATATCACGATGAACGCCGCAAGCGACAACAATATGCGAAGTCCTTTTTGCTTTTCCTCTCTGTCAAGATCAAGTTTCATAGCCATATTAGTTACGTTTCGCCCACTAAGGGCAAGTTGTCCGCCAAAAGCGATAAGTTTATTCCTTTTCGCCCATAAAGGGCAAGTTGATTATTTACTTTGTTGAACAAACGTTCAATTGATAGGCATTTTTTTGGACAGGCGCCGCCTGCCCTCAAAATATTCTATGCGGGGTAGGGCCTCAGCGCACCTCGTTTATGTGCGTAAGCCCGCATTCCATTATCTTCACTACGTGATTGTCGTCAAGACAATACTTGACCTCTTTGCCCAGTTTGCTGCCCTTGACCAGCTTGGCGCCGCGTAGCACCCGCAATTGGTGAGATACCGCGGACGCGCTCATTCCCAGTATGTCCGCAAGCTCGTACACGTATAGGTCGCGCAGGGCAAGACAGCTCATGATCTTGGCGCGGGTAGGGTCGCCAAACACCTTGAACAGCTCCGCAAGCCCATACAGCGTGTCGTCGTCGGGCAGCGAGTTGCGCACTTCGTCAATGCTTTTGATTTCGTCGTCGGTCATAGGCCTATCCTCCAACAATTGAACAACTCTTCAAATGTTCAAGTTAAGTATATCTCATATCCTCGCATAGGTCAAGCGCTTTTTTGAAAAATTTTTATGATTATGCGCAGGTTATTACGATCAGCCGATTTCGCAAAATGCTTGACAATATTTGATATATATTATATACATATATACAGTACTGAACTCTTTTATACAGTACTGAACTCTTCGCGCGCCCGCAAAAAAAACAATAAATACGCTTTTGGGGCGAGGCGAAACGGAGGTAAAATGAAAAAGGCATACGTTTTTTTGTTGACTTTGCTGCTTGTCCTGACGGCGACGTTTACGCTGGCGGCTTGCAATAAGGAAGTCACGCTTGGGATGGAACTGTCCATCTCCGATAATATCGTCACATCCGTCGAGCGCGTGCATTTCGGCGCCACGGACGCATACAGGAAGCAGGGCGACGACTCCGTGTACTGCGTCGACGACTTCGGTTACAAGGGCAAGACCGTGGACGTGGAGATACGGTTTATCGACGGCGTGGAGCCCATCGAGCCGAAACTTACTGTGGACGGGACGGAGTTTACGGATTTTTCCGTCAATATGGATCCCAATAACGAATTTTCCATGTATATTTTCTTCAGGCTTCCTTGCAGCAGCGGCAAGCGGTTTGACATTTCGCTTGAAGCCGAGGGTGTGAAAAAGTTGGATAAGGACCTCGCCATAGACCTTAAGCTGCCCAGATCTTCGGACAGCGGAGACGTCATCGTCGAGGACTTTGCTGGCACGCGCTATCTGGACGTCATCTCCATCCTCGCCCACAAGAACGGCGAGAGCGAATCTAAGTATTATACGCTTGCGGAGATCGCGCAGCTTGGGACTTCCGCGCCTAAGGCGACCTTCAGCGCGCATGTGGAGATCGCGCGTCCCGTCAACACCTGGATACCAATAATCCACGTCAAGGCCGCGTCTCAATACGTCAACGAGTACTCCCGCAGCATGCAGACCGACGATAAGGAAAGCGTCATCACAAAGATGTTCAGCATCGCAGGAAATCAGCTGTTCATCACCCGCAACGCCTACGAGACCTGGGGAAACGAAACGGACGACAAGATCCTCACGGGAAATCTCTACCTGTCTCTCGAAGAGGACAAACTCATCTCCGGCGCGGATAAAATCACCATCGACGCAAGCGTCATGACGGCGGATAGCATCGACAAATCCTACAGATTGAGCGAGGACGGCTCCGTGGCGCGCGAGTTTAACGACGTATCTTGGCAGCCCTCCGAGCAAACGCACAACTACGGGCAGGAGCAGACGATCGTCCTGACCCCTCACGTCATAGGGACAACGCTGGACGAGGTTAACATCGACGTGTCCGAGGCTCAGGTGTTCGTCAGCGGCGTCGAGGTCGAGACTGAAAAAATCACGAACGCAGAGGTGCACTCCATCAAGTTCACGCTCGGGGCGGCGGATTCTTCAAGCAGAATAGCAGGAATGGCGACTGACGACGTCGACGGCGACCTCCACTTCGTCGTGGTGAACGTCAAACTTCGCGGCTTCGATGGAAGAGTACTGGTCTGGGACGTGCCGTCTGTTTCCGGCAACATCGGACCCGGAGAACTGCTGCCAAGCGATCGCCTCGTGGAAGGGATCGTAGGAAGCAGGATACTTGACAATTCCATCCGCTATACGTTTGTCATGCCGGACGCGAATGTGCAAGGCGACGACAACATGTTCAGATTCAGATATCAGGAGTTCGGCTTCAAGACCTTCAAATTGCAGCTGACCGCACCGAGTGGGCAGAAGTATAAGACGGACACGATCGACGCGCTTCAACAGCCTGCCGGAAATTCGATAGCGTTTGGTGAAAACGATTTTGTGACCGCGCAAGTCAATGCGACCGGAGGCTACATTTATATCAGATTCGGGGACTCCGAACACACCGAGTCTCTCACCTGGGAGCGGATGAGCGGCTATAAGGTGGAATTTGTCGAGACGACGGAGTTTGAAGGAATTATCCAACTTGAATGCGACTTTGCATGCGAGATCTCTGTCTTCACGGTGGACGGCGTGGACGTGACCTTCGCCAATCCTATCGCGCTTAAGGGCTCCGCAAGCTATCGCATCGACGGCGTCGCGACCGATCAGATGTTCGAAGTCGGACAGCAATATTCGCTTGTCTATCGTTGCTATGACGCTGATGGCAACCTTTTGGACGAGATGTACGGCGGATTTATCGGCATGGGAGGATACTGGGTCCCGGTGGTCGAAACCGCGGGAGAGGCGTCCTTCACGCAGGACTTCTTTGTCCGCTCGCTCTGTCGCGTCGGGACAAAGGACAACCAGGTCGTCACAATCGCCAAAGTCGTCCTCTCTTTCGTACCCTCGATCTATTGATAAGTTGCCAATAGAGCCCGACGGCGCGCAGGCGCCAAATAAGAGGGCAAAACGACAATTGTAACTTGGTTGGACTTGCGACATTGATTCGCAGGTCCAACTTTCATATTATCCGGCCGATAAGTCAATAAATAGCGATGCCCGGACGACATGTCAAATAAATAGCGATTGCCCGTCGGCAAGGTATATAACGCGTTATATTTGTCTTTTGACGAGGGCAGGGCATATAAAAATAACTTTCCGCATGCAGCAAGCACGCATATGTATATAATTATCCGCAAGCCGCGAATTTGCATGCGGATAAAAACTTTTTGCAAGCGCGAAATTTTTGTTTGACCGCGGGGCATATATGCCTCATAATTAAAATATCCTTGATTTGGAGGCGTTTTTATGAAAGTTATTCTCTTGAACGGAAGTCCAAGGGCAAAGGGTTGCACATTTACCGCGTTAAGCGAGGTCGCGCGCGTGCTTGAAGAGTGCGGCGTGCAGACGGAAATTTTGCAAATAGGAACAGCTCCCATCCGCGACTGCGTGGCGTGCGGAGGCTGCGCGGGCAAGGGGCGCTGCGTCTTCGACGACGACGGCGCAAACATACTCATACAAAAAATGCGGGAAGCGGACGGATTTATATTTGGCTCTCCAGTGTACTTCGCGCATCCGGACGGGCGCATACAGTGCCTGCTTGACAGGGCGTTCTACGCAGGCGCCGACGCCTTTAAGCATAAGCCCGCCGCCGTCGTGGTCAGCGCAAGAAGAGCGGGGACTACCGCGTCCCTCGACGCGCTCAACAAATATCCGCTCATCGCCGAGATGCCTCTTGTCGCCTCTTCCTATTGGACGATGGTGCACGGAAGCTCCCCGAAGCAGGTCCTCGAGGACAAGGAAGGCATGCAGACTATGCGCAACCTCGCGCGCAACATGGCGTGGGTGCTGAAGTGCATAGCCGCAGGCAAAAGCGCCGGCGTTCTTCCTCCGACCTCCGAAAGCGGCGCCCGCACCAATTTTATCAGATGACCTGCGGGCAGGACTGCGGCAAAAGGCGAAAAGGACGTCGCTTTTTGAAAATCTTCAATAATCGATAAAAATAAAAGCACTCCCAAAGCAGGGAGTGCTTATTACGCTCCAAAAGGAGCGCTTAATCAAGCAGGGTAAATCAGTTGAACATGTCCTTGAAGGATTTGCCGAACTTGAGGACGGGAGCCTTGGAAGCCGCGATCGTGATGTGCTGCTTCGTGATGGGGTTGAAACCGTCTCTTGCGGGTTTGTCCTTGATCTCATAGGAACCGAAGTTTGAGATTGCGACTTTATCGCCTGCTTTAAGCGCCTCGGCAACGACCTCAACGTAAGCTTCTACAGCTGCAGTTGCGTCTTTGAGGGAGATGTCTGCCTTTTTTGCGACCGCTTTGATGAATTCTGTTTTGTTCATATATACCTCCAATTTTGCGCATAACTTAAATCTTTTGTCAAAATGTTTTAAGATTATGTCGCTATCTGTCATAATTTTAGCACTGAATATTAGATTTGTCCATACTTTTTTATATATTATCGCATATTGTTTTGCCAAACCGTCAGATTTTGATATCTGTATGGTTTAGAGGCGGGATATTTATATTTACAATTCTTTCCTTGTTTGGTATAATAAATACAATAATAATCATTTGCGGAGGAAAATTATATGGCAGATGAAAATGTTTCCGTCAGCGCGGGCAAGGGCTTGCAACTTGACGGCTATGGCATTTCGGAGTGGCAGGACGCAAGCGAGATATATAAACAGCTTGCCGAACTCACCTCAAAACCCATCTATTGCGTGTCGGACGACGCGCTGAAGGGCATACTCGAGCATTTCGACACGAAGTGCGCAGGCTCCAAGGAGATCACCTCCGAGGCCAAAAAGTATATCCCGGGCGGCGTTCAGCACAACCTCGCCTTCAACTATCCTTTCCCGATGTGCATGGATAAGGCGGAGGGCGCGTACCTTTACGATCGCGACGGCAACAAGTACATAGACTTTTTGCAGGCGGGCGGTCCCACCATCCTTGGCAGCAACTTCCCCGCGGTCAGGGAAAAGGTCTTTGAGCTTCTCAATCACTGCGGCCCCGTAACAGGCCTCTTCCATGAGGGAGAACTTCTCCTCGCTAAAAAGATAAACGAGCTTATGCCCGCGTGCGAGATGTTCCGTATGCTTGGCAGCGGTACGGAATCTGTCATGGCAGCTATCCGCGTCGCGCGCTGCGCCACAAAGAAAAAGCGCGTTATCAAAGTCGGCGGCGCATATCACGGCTGGTCGGATCAGATGGTCTACGGCCTCAAGATCCCCGGCAGCCGTCAATTCCTTGAATCGCACGGCATCCCGGGAAGCTACGGCAAGACGGACGAGGTAAGACCAAACGACCTCAAAATGCTTGAGCAAATGCTTCGCCGTAACAGCCGCCGCGGAGGCACCGCAGCCGTTATTGTGGAGCCTGTCGGTCCCGAATCGGGCACTCGTCCCGTCGACTTCGACTACAACGAAAAGGCGCGCATACTCGCAAGAAAATACGGCGCGCTGTTCATCTTTGACGAGGTCGTCACAGGTTTCCGCGTAGGCATTCACGGCGCCGCGGGCTACTTCTTCGGGCAGAAATACGCCTATGACGATACGCCCGTCACGCTTGCAAACGGCAAACCCTGGATGATCAAGGACAAGAAAGTCGTCGACGGCAAAGTCGTCAAGTTTACAAGACAGGGCACCAACAGAGATATGTATCCCGACCTCACCGTGTTCGGCAAGATCGTCGCGGGCGGCTATCCCGCTGCGGGCGGCGTAGGCGGCAAGAAAGAATACGTCAGCCTTATGGCGGCGGGCGTCGCGGGCATGGGAAAGAAGGCCTACGTCGGCGGCACGCTTGCGGCAAATCCGCTCAGCTCCTATGCGGGATACCTCGCCATCTGCGAGATAGAGAAAAACAACGCTTGCGAAAAGGCAGGCCTCGCGGGAGACAGACTCGCCGCAGGACTTAAGGAACTCGTCAAAAAGTACGATCTGCCTTTTGTCGTCTACAATCAAGGCTCCATCGTCCACCTCGAGTGCACCGGCGCCATGAGTTATGACTTCTCAAATATGCACCTGCTCGGCTCCGTCATTCCGCTCCTCAAAAAGAAGCCGGAAATGCTCCGCCGCAAGGTCGCTATGGAGCAGATGGGCGCCGCCTATATGGCAAACGGCATCGTGACCCTCGCCGGCTCCCGCCTTTACACCTCCATGGCCGATTACGAGAACAACTTCGCCGTCATCGACGAGGCTCTCGAGCGCTTTGAAAATGTATTTAAGGTAGTAGTGGAGTGCCCTGATTCCCGCTTCCCAATCTAAAAAACCGCGTGTAAGCGCCAATTACTTCGCGAAAAACCCGCAAGGCTGCAAGTCACGTACGCAAAAGTACGCTCCTCTTGCCTTTGCGGGTTTGTTCGTTTGTCCTTGACGCTTACACGCGGTTTTTATGTTATCAATGGGCGATATACTGCGTCAAAACCCTCTCAACGAGCGTGAGCGTACTAATGCGTGCGTGGTGTGAAAGAAAATATAAATCAAACTTAGATAA
>CANQCC010000038.1 GCA_947589635.1 uncultured Clostridia bacterium
TGGTAGCGGCGATCGGATTCGAACCAATGACCTGCCGGGTATGAACCGGCCGCTATAACCAACTAAGCTACGCCGCCGTTTTTTGATAAGGCTTTGCGATTGGCAAAGCCTTATCCGTCTGGTTGCGAGTAGTGATTCTTTCTACTCGAATGGTTGCGGGGGAAGGACTTTCGCTTTGCGAACCTGTTTGCTACGCAAAGCGGTCGTCTTCCGTTCCCGTATGGTAGCGAGTGGCATTACACCTACTCGAATGGTTGCGGGGGAAGGACTTTCGCTTTGCGAACCAATTTGCTACGCAAAGCGGTCGTCTTCCGTTTCCGTCTGGTTGCGGGGGAAGGACTTTCGCTTTGCGAACCTGCAAGAGGTCGTGCGCGTGTTGCGCTTTCCACCGAATGGTTGCGGGGGAAGGACTTGAACCAACGACCTTCGGGTTATGAGCCCGACGAGCTACCGACTGCTCCACCCCGCGATATCAATGCTTGACTATAATATGCCATATGCGTAAAAAAGTCAAGCAGATTGGCAAAATAAAATTTGCGGAGCGGGAGATTGTGTTTTGTCCCTCTTTCGCACACAAAACCTTGTGGTGGCGGGGAGGAGGCACAGGCGAGGAGGGCTTGCCGTCTTGGCGCGCTGCCCGTATTCTCGGCAAAAATCCGCCTTGATTTTTATTTGTTTTATTCAAATTTGAGGCGAATGCAAGCAAATACTTTACAAACATTTTTTTTGATTTTATAATTATAAAATATTAAAGAGGTATTGATATGAAAAACATTGATATTGCAAAGCTACTCGGCGACAGAAGCTATCTCGGCAAAAAGGTCGAGGTCGCGGGATGGGTCCGCACGGCGCGCGACAGCAAAAACATGGCTTTTCTTGCGCTTAACGACGGCACGTCCCTCAAGCACTTGCAGATAGTCGTCAACAAGGCGGAGGGCGAATTCGATCTTGCGCCCGTCATGAAAAACGGAGTATCCGTATATGTCAAAGGCACTCTCGTCCCCGCGATGAAGGAGGGCGACGTCGAGATAAACGCGGACGAAATCGCGCTTATCGGAGATTGCCCCGCGGACTATCCTCTTCAAAAGAAGTACCACAGCATGGAGTTTTTGCGCACCATACCGGCGCTTCGTCCGCGCACGAACACTTTCAACGCGATGTTGCGCGTGCGCTCCAAACTGAGCTTTGCCATCCACCGCTTTTTCCAGGAGAACGGCTTTACCTATGTGCATACCCCCATCATCACGGGCAGCGACTGCGAGGGCGCGGGCGAGATCTTCAGAGTGACGACAAACACCTATAAAGACGCCATTTCCGCCAAGGACGAAGACAGCTATATCTTGGGCGACTTCTTCGGGCGCAAGGCGGGGCTTACGGTCAGCGGCCAGCTCGAAGGCGAGGTAGCGGCGATGGCTATGGGCAAAATTTACACATTCGGCCCCACATTCCGCGCCGAAAACAGCAATACCCCGCGCCATGCGGCGGAGTTTTGGCAGGTGGAGCCCGAAGTGGCTTTCGCAAAACTTCCCGACATCATCAAGATCGCCGAGAGCATGATAAAATATATAATCAAAGCGGTTTTGGACGAGTGCCCCGACGAGCTTGCCTTCTTTGAAAACGCCTTCGAAAAAGGGCTGAGAGAAAAGCTGCAAAACGTTGTGGACAGCGATTTTGCCATCCTCGACTACTCCGACGCGATAGATATCCTGAAGGACAGCGGCGTCACCTTCCAATATCCCGTCGAATGGGGCCTTGACCTGCAATCGGAGCACGAGCGTTACATAACCGAGCAGGCGCTTAAAAAGCCCGTCTTCATCATCAACTATCCAAAGCACATCAAGTCCTTCTATATGAAGCAGAACGACGACGGAAAGACGGTCGCCGCGACGGACTTGCTCGTCCCCGGCGTGGGCGAAATAATCGGCTGCAGCGAGAGAGAGGAAAACTATGACAAACTTGTCTTCGCCATGGTCGAGCGCGGCATGAATCTCGCCGACTATACCGGCTATCTGGAGCTTCGCAAGTATGGCAGCGTGCCTCACAGCGGTTTCGGCCTCGGCCTCGAGCGCATCATGATGTATGTGACCGGCATAAACAATATACGCGACGTGCAGCTTTATGCGCGCACCGCCGGCGACCTTATGTAAAACGACGCTATTTGGCGAAATACTGCGTCAGCGCAAATTTTTTCGCCGCCATGTACAAATATGTACATTGGGCGACTCAAAAATTTGCCCTTCCTTGTCTTTCATCCAAATATCGCCGTTTTACGAAAAATAACGGCGCTTGAGCCACCAACGCCCGCCACGCTTGAGCCACTAACGCCTGTACCTTCATGTTAATGTTCGCGAGGGGAAAATATATACAGTATGTCAACAAACTTGTATACATCCAAATTGTCCGTGAGGGATACCGAGAAGGCGATAAAGTTTGTCAAGGACGCGTTTCAGCGCAATCTTGTCAAATGTTTCGGCCTTGAAAGGGTGTCCGCGCCCATGATCCTGCCAAGCGGGACGGGTATCAACGACGACCTGAACGGAGTGGAGCGCCCCGTGCGTTTCGAGGTGCCAAGCGACGACGGCAAAGAAGTGGAGATTGTCCAATCCCTCGCCAAGTGGAAGCGCGTTGCGCTTAAAAGATACGGTTATCGCGACGGCGAAGGGCTGTATACGGATATGAACGCGATCCGCCGCGACGACGCGCTTGACAAATATCACAGCATATACGTCGACCAATGGGACTGGGAGATGGTGATAAGCCCGGGGCATCGCACGACGGACTTTCTCAAAATGGTCGTGACGCGCATAGTCGGCGCGATAGCGGACACGCTTGAGGAGACAAAGCGGCAATTCCCGCAGATCACTCTCACTTTGCGGCGCGAGGTCAAGTTTATCACGGCGCAGCAGGCGCTCGACTTCTATCCGGATCTCACGTCGCGCGAGAGGGAAAGGGCGCTTGTCAAGCAGTACGGCACGGTGTTTCTGATGGGCATAGGCGGCGCGCTTTCGGACGGCAAACCGCATGACGGCAGGGCGCCCGATTATGACGATTGGCAGCTGAACGGCGACATCCTGTTTTATGACGAGGTTAACGACGATTGCGTAGAGATATCCTCTATGGGCGTGCGCGTGGACGGCGAAAGTCTGCTGAGGCAACTTCAGATCGCGGGCGCGACGGACAGGCTGGCGTACGACTATCATAAGCGGGTGATTTCAAACGAACTTCCGCTTTCGATAGGCGGCGGCATAGGGCAATCTCGGCTTTGCATGTTGCTGCTTCAAAAGGCGCACATAGGCGAGGTGCAGGTCGGCGTGTGGCCCGAAAGGGAGCGTTCCGCCTGCGAAAGCAAAGGCATAATATTGCTGTAAAATGACAAAAACGCGGGTTTATCCCCGCAAAAACATACAATAAACATCACATTCTGAGGTTAAGCTATGGAAATGAGAACTCACAATTGCGGCGAACTTCGCGAAGGCGACGTAGGCAAAAAAGTCAAGCTGTGCGGATGGCTCAGCAGCGTGCGCGACCTTGGCGCGGTCATCTTTTTTGTGCTTAGGGACTACTACGGCTATACGCAGGCGGTGGCAAGCGACGAGGCTTTGAAGGGGCAGATCCGCGACATCCCGCGCGAGAGCACGATATCCGTCGTGGGCAAGGTCGTATTGAGGTCGGCTCCCAACAAGGACATGCCCACGGGCATGATCGAGATAGAGCCCGAAAGCGTCGAGGTGCTTGGCAAGTGCTATGAGCAGCTGCCGTTTGAGATCGCGACGTCCACAAGCTCGCGCGAGGATACCCGCCTCAAATATCGTTTTCTCGACCTGCGCAATCCCGAGGTCAAAAACAAGATAATTTTCCGCTCGCAGGTGGTGAGCTATCTGAGGCAGAAGATGACGGAGCTCGGCTTCCTTGAGATAACGACTCCCATTCTGACCTCGAGCTCCCCGGAAGGCGCGAGGGACTACATCGTGCCGTCGAGGCTTTATCCCGGGCATTTTTACGCGCTTCCGCAGGCGCCTCAGCAATACAAGCAGCTGCTTATGACAAGCGGTTTCGACAGGTATTTCCAGATAGCGCCGTGTTTCCGCGACGAGGACGCGCGCGCGGACAGGAGCCCCGGCGAGTTTTATCAGCTTGACTGCGAGATGTGTTTCGCAACTCAGGAGGACGTCTTTGCGGTGATGGAGCAGGTTTTGAGCGGCGTATTCAAAAAGTTTTCGCCAAAGGGCTACAAGGTGGACGAGGGCCCCTTCCGTCGCATATCCTATCGCGACGCGATGCGCGATTACGGCACGGACAAGCCCGACCTTCGCAACCCGCTGATAATCAAGGACGTAACGGACATTCTCGAGGGCAAGGCGCCTTTCTTCGAGGGAGGCAAGACGATAAAAGCCATTTGCGTAAACAATTTCACGCAGACGAGAAAGTGGATCGACGCGCTGACGGAGAGGGCAAAGCAAAACGGCGCGAGCAATATGTATTGGTTCAAACTTGACGAAAACGGCGAGCTTGCGGGCGGGATATCCAAATTCCTGGTCGAGGCAAAGTCCGCGCTTGTCGAAAGGCTCGGGCTTGAGAGCGGCGGTTTTGTCGCGATCCTCGCGGAGGAAAAGGGCGTCGAAAAGGCGGCGGGCTTTGTGCGTACGGAGCTTGGCACGGGCCTTGACCTCATAGAGAAGAACGCGTTCCGTTTCTGCTGGATAGTCGATTTCCCGATGTACGAATACGACGATGACGGAGTGCTCGGTTTTTGTCACAATCCGTTCAGCATGCCGCAAGGCGGGCTGGAGGCGCTCAACACCAAAGACCCCTTGGACATTCTGGCGTATCAATATGACAGCGTAGTCAACGGCGTGGAGCTTTCAAGCGGCGCGGTCAGAAATCACGAGCCCGCGATAATGGAGCGCGCGTTTGAGATAGTCGGCTATGGCAAGGACGTGATAGAGCAAAAGTTTTCGGCGCTTTACAACGCGTTCAAGTTTGGGGCGCCGCCGCACGCGGGCATAGCTCCCGGCGTGGACAGGATGGTCATGCTTTTGCTTGGCGAGCAGAACATCAGGGAGATAATCACCTTCCCGATGGACCGCAACGCGAGGGACGTGCTTATGGGCGCGCCGTCCACGGTCACCGACAAGCAGCTTAGCGAGGTGCATATCAAACTGGACCTGCCCAAAGAGCAAAAAGAGTGATAAATTCTTGCGCGGACGTCATAAAACCTCGCTTAATGGGCAAACAACCCTCAACTTGTGTTTGACAAAAGGTAAAATATAGATTATAAATATATAGCATAGACTTTTTCGCGCTGCGCGTATCGCGCGCGACGAATGAGGAGAATGATATGAAGAAAAAGATCGCAATAATATCCGCTGTGCTTGTCGTGACGCTTGCGCTTACGGCGCTGCTTGTCGCCTGCAACTCCTATAAGTGGGACTCTATCGGCATGGGCGACGGCCGGGCGGAAGTGGAAAGCAACGGCGGTTACGCGGTAAAACAGGGCAAGTATATATACTACATCAACGGTTTTGACGGCAGTGACGCGGACAACACGTGGGGCGTTCCCGTCAAGCAAGCCATCCTTCGCTCCGAGGTCAAGGAGGAAGGCGGCAAGTGGGTCATCGACAACAAGACCACAAAGGTAGTCGTTCCCAAGACGGTGCTTTACAACAGCTCGGTGACGGACGGCGGCATAGCCGTTTTCGGCGATTGGATATATTATCTTACGCCCAATTATGACAAGGACAAAAACGGCGTGGCGTCCACGACCAAGGCGGACTTTATGCGCACTCGCACCGACGGCGCGCTGACGCAGAAGATAAAGACCATAGATTCGCGCGACGTAAGATATCTGTTCACCCCCACAAGGATCTTGTATGTGACGGGCACGACGCTCAACTACGTCGATTTTTCGGGGATGAAGACCAACAAGTCCATCGATAACGGCAAGGGCGCGACAAGCGGCGTACTTGCGGAAAACATTTCCGGCAACGTGCTTTGGAAGATGGGACACGACACCGTATACTATGTAAAGACGGTGACGGGTGCAAACGCTTACAAAAATTACAACGAGATCTGCTCTATAAAGATCGACGGCAGCGACGAGAAGGTCATCGCGACGGAGGGGACCTTCCTTGACGAGGGCGAAAAGCCCGAGGACAAGGTGCAAAAGGTCTTCACCTACACGCTTGTCGACCTGCTTGTCGAAAATGGCGAGGCGGTGCTGTACTACACCAAGTCGCACACCGAAGGGGAGACCAAGACGGACGGCTCCTTCTGCAGCAAGGCGTCCTCGTTCAGGGCCAGCGAATATTCTCTCAGCACCACGGCGGTGACGTCCTTATGGCCCATCGGCTATGAAAAGGGCGCGCTTGTGTCCATAAACTCCAACCTCTACATGATAAAGAAGGACGCGGTGGGCATAAAGGACAAACTTATCGTCAAAGGCACGCCGTCGGTTTGCTACATTGACGAGGGCACGTCCACGGTTTATTACACGACGTCGTCCGTGACGGGGCTTGCAAGCTGCTCCTTCGATCTGGATGCGCCCGACAATCAGAGCATAATCTTTGGCGAGGCCATCAAGACCGATTGGCTCAAGCTTGACTTTATAGGCTCCAACCTGTTCTTCTTTGCGACGGACGACGACAACTACATGCACTTCATCGACGTCAAGTCCCCCATCTACCAGCTTAAGGATGAGGACGGCGAGGACCTTAAGACCGCGTACGTCGGCCTTGAAAGAGAAGAGGACAGCGAGGAAGAGGCGGCATAACATTATGTGTCTCAAAAAAGGCGGGATATCCCGCCTTTTTGATTAAATTCGACATTCTGATGGGATAAATTATGACAAAGACAGTGTTTATTACGGGCGGAAGCAGAGGCATTGGCGAGGCGATAGTGCGGCTTATGGCGGGCAAATACAACGTCGCTTTCACCTATCATAAATCCCGCGAGCGCGCCGAGGCGCTTGAGGCGGAGCTGAACTCGCGCTTTGGCGGAGTGCTTGCGATCCCCTGCGACGTCAGCGATGAAAACAGCGTTCGCACGGCGTTCGCGGCGGCAAGAAAGCGCTTTTTGGACGTGGACGTGCTTGTCAATAACGCGGGCGTAGCCTACAGCGGCTTGCTTTCCGACATGACCGCGGACGAGTGGCGCGGCGTGATGGCGGTCAATCTTGACGGAGCGTTTTTCGCCATCAAAGAGGCGCTGCCTTATATGCTTAAAAAGGGCGAGGGCTGCATAATAAACGTCTCGTCCATCTGGGGCGTGGATGGCGCCAGCTGCGAGGCGGCGTACAGCGCAAGCAAGGCCGCGCTTATCGGGCTTACCAAGGCTCTCGCCAAGGAGGTCGGTCCCATGGGAGTGCGCGTCAACGCGGTCGCTCCCGGCGCCATCGACACCGACATGATGCATTGCTACACTCCCGCCGAGACTTCCGCTTTTCTTGCCGAAAACGTGCCTCTCGGCAGACTTGGCACTCCCGCCGAGGTCGCCGCAGGAGTGGAGTACCTGATTGATGCTGGAGGATTTTGTAATGGCACGATTCTTACCATAGCCGGCTAAAAACCGCGTGTAAACGCCAATTACTTCGCGAACAAACCCGCAGGGCTGCAAGTCACGTACGCTTAAGTACGCTCCTCTTGCCCTGCGGGTTTGTTCGTTTGTCCTTGACGCCTACACGCGGTTTTTAAGTTACAATAGGGCGAATAGCTTTGTCAGCGCCCTTTTCCTTCACGTCACGTACGTCTATGTACGCTCGACCACTCGAAAATTTGCCCTTTCGCGTTCTTCATCCAAATATCGCGGTTTTACGTACTCCATCTTTGATAAGTGGTAAAAAATAGAGATAGTGACCCCCACCACCGCGGCAAAACCGCGGTGGTGGGGGTCCCAAAAAAGCAACTTATGCAATTCATAACGTAAATATCAAAGCATTCTGCAGAAGTTACACAAAACCCAAACAAAATCTTATCCGCTTAAAAATAGCGAGCGTCACTTCCCACAATTTTGGCGGAAAACAAATTCTAACGATAAATTAAGACAAGAAAATGGCAGCTAAATTTTTGTAATTGTTGACTTTTATATAAAGTTAGTATATACTATCTTATACCATAAAAAAGGCGCGCTAGGCGGAGCCGCGGACAGCGGGCGCGGCGCGTTTTCAGGAGGACAATTATGAAGAAGTTTAACTTCAGGGCATTGCTTATAGTGCTGTTGGTCCTTGTGTTGGTCGTTGGACTTGTTGCGTGCAACAAGGACAAGGACAAAAATAACAAGAATGACGACAACGGCCTGTTAGGTAATATCGAACCTAAGGAGTTCTTCACCACCATGTTCGATCTTGCCGAGGATATAGGCAATCAGAAAGTTGAAAAGGGCGGAGACGTCTACATCAACCTCGATCTTGACCTTGCCATCGGCACGAAGGACAGCATCGAGAATACGGAGCTCCGATCTCTCAAGCTCGGCGCGCAGGTGGAAGGCGTTTTGGATCGCACCAGCAAAGACGCAGAAGACAACCCGACGTCCGAAAACACTCAGCTTAAGGTCAAACTGTATGCGGGCAGCAAGAACATCGTCACGCTCTATTATGCGTTGAAGGATCCCAAGACCATGTACATTGACTTTGGCGGTCAAAACATCAAGATGCAGCTTGAGGTCATGAAGGGCACCGAAGTCATGAACGGTAAACTTGCAGGCTGGATAGTGAAGCAACTCGGCGCTAAGAGAGTCATCAAGGAAGCCACCGAAACGACGGAAGAAGTCACCACGACAATCGACAAAGTCATCGACGCTGTCGCGGGCACGACCGGTCAGACTTTCGACCTTTCAAGCCTTATCACTGTCATTGCAAAGACTTTCAACCTCGATCTTCAGTCGTTGCTCAGCCAATACATTGGAGTGCTCGCCGAGGCTGATGAGATGGAAGCGATCTTCCCCAAGGAAGGTCCCAAGGCGGGCGGCATCGACCTTGCCGCAGTGCTCGGCATCGACGCGCTCAATCAGGAGTTTGCCGCAAACAAGGACGGCAACAACTACACGGTCGACATTGCGACTAACGGCGTTATCGGCAGTGCGCTCGGCGGCATCATCGGTTGCAACGACTTCGGTCTCAGGATAGCTTTCGAAAAGGACGGCGACTCCATGAAGGACGGCGTCAACATCGACCTTGACCTCCGCGACTGGGTCGGCGACGACGCTGAGAAAAATTCAATTTATCCCTATCTGCATGTCGGCATCAAGGACATCGAGATCGCTTCCGGCACAAACAAGTCCGTGCTTCCCACAGGGGCTGCGCTTACAAACTACACGGGCAACGTTG
Organism: uncultured Clostridia bacterium; assembly: GCA_947589635.1. Taxonomy (GTDB): domain Bacteria; phylum Bacillota; class Clostridia; order Christensenellales; family CAG-917; genus CAG-475. The sequence goes on from CANQCC010000038.1 coordinate 9,320, forward strand.
GTCTCAACGTCGTTGAAACCATCTCCCTCAAGAACCTCGGCCTTGTAAATCTTGGAAATCAAGAGACTTACGATGAAAATGTCGGCACGATAGAAGTCGGCCTCAAGGGCAAACTCGACCTCTACAACAAGGAAAACAACGGCACGACCGCAGAGGCTTGGATAAGCTACAAATCCAACAATGCGACAACTTCCGCCGAAGCGGCTGCGCAAAGAGTCATCGAGGCGACCTACGTAAATGGCAGACTCGCCGTCAAGATAAACAGGGACGTCACGTTTGCGACTCAACCCATGATCGATACGCTTGTAAGATGGTTTGGCAAATCCGCATATAACGGACTTGTCGATAAGTTTGCTAAAGACAATGAGACAGTCAAGAAGGCGTTTGAAAACTTTGCCGATAAGTTCTTCAAAAACGGAAGCACCGGCGACATGACTGAAATAAACGATGAATTCGCGGGCGCTGTCTGGGACCACTTCGACTTCAGAGGCATTGTCGACGGACTCACCAATATGATCTGCGAAAAGGTCGCTGAAAAAGCTGCCCAAAAGGCTGCGGGCGGCGCTACATCCGCTGCGGAAGAAGGCAAAATCGATATAGGCGACATCTTCGGCAGAGTGCAGAATGTCACAAGAGAAGTGCTTGGGAATATCACTAAACTTGGCGATGGCAGTCTCACCGTTGAAGCGACAGACGTACTCGAAAAGGTCTGCAAGGTGGCAAACATGGCTCTTGCCAAGAAGAAACCCGCCGACAAAGGCTATTGGTCGGTAGACGGCTGCATTGCCGAAATCATCAAGTTTGCGGGAGCGGAAGTCGAGAAGGTCGCCAAGGACAACCTGCCTTGGAGCAAGACCACAGGCGTTGAAGTCGTCGAAGAGGCAATGAAGCTTGTCTACGAGCACATCGATCGCGCGACGGCGGGCATTGTGGATATCGCGGCCAACCCGAAAGGCGAAACTCCTTATGCGACTCATATGCTCAAGCAACTGCTTGAGCACGCGAACGCGAAGGTAGTGCTTGACCTCGCAAATGCCGAAAAGGGCGTCTATTGGGAAGTCTGGGGCAAGCTTGGCAATATCGAGCTGACCTACACCTCCTCCATCAACGTCTTCGCATGGGGCAACACCACGATTGCCGACCTTGCAAGCGGCATCACCAATGAAAACGCAGAAAGCCAACATTGGTTCTATGCGGATATGACTCCTGCCGCGGCTGCCTAATAGCCGACAGGGTAATAGATCGCGACTTAAGCGATAAACTTTGAAAAAGCCCATTTTGCTTGCGCCTCGCGCGTAAGCAAAATGGGCTTTCATTTTCCTTACTATACAATATAAAAACACTTCACTGAGTTTGAACATAAACGCTCCGATAAATTTGAACGTTTTCAAAGTCCATGCGCTATTGCGTCGGGATATTACAAGCTCGTGCGCTTTTGAATTCTGCCACAATCTAAGTTTATACGCTTTTGATATTCGCATAAAGAAGGCTCCCTCGCTCGCCCGCTTTCAAAGCCCGAATGCTTTGGCGCTCAAAGGATTTAAGCGCCTCGCCCGTCTTTATGCGCTTGCAAGCGCGATATGGATCCCCAAATTTATTTTTGCTTTACTTGCCGTGGGCGGTGTGCTATAATTTGCACTATGGAAAGCTTGGAGCAATCAAAAAACCCCATTACGCAGGAGAGCTTTGACGACGCGCTGTTGTTCGTCGGCGAGTTTTCGTCTGCGCTGGAGCGCTACCCGCACAGGCTGACCGGCAGCGAGCAGGAGACCGCGTGCGCGCGCAACATCCGCTCCCGCCTTATGCAGGAGACCGACGTCCCCGCAAGGATGGAGGCGTTTAAGGCGCGTCCCTCGCTTGGCAGAGGCGTTTTCCCCATGATAGGGCTGTGGTTTTTGATAAGCCTCGCGCTGTATTTCGTCTCGTTTGCGGGCGGGCAAGTGGTCGGCATATTGCTTACCGCGGTCGCGCTTGTCAATTTCCTTTTGGGCGGCACGGTGTTTTTGCTGCTGTTTTTCGGCAATAAGAAGCTCAGCTTTCTGCTTACTCAGGCGGTGTCATACAACGTCGTCAGCGAATTTACCAAAAACCGCGACAGGGACGTGGACGAGCGCGTCATCATCATCGCCGACAACCATGACTCCATGCACGGCAGCGTGGTCGGGGACCTTGGCGCCGCTCGCAGATATCTCGTGTTGCTCGCGCCCATTTGCTGCGCCATATTCATCGTTATGTGCATAATAAAAATGGCGATAGGGGCGGACACTGCGGCAAAAATCGTCGCGCTGGTCATCATCCCCGCCCTCGCCGGCATAGTCGGCATATCCGTGCTGCTGTTACACTACTCGCCCTTCAAGGCGCACACCCGCCCGAATAACGGAGTGGCTACCTCCGTCGCGATGGCAACTTTCGCCTATTTTGCGGAACAGCCCGAACTTTTGCCCGACGACGTGCGCGTCGTGTACGCATCATTCGGCGGGGAAAACTCCTGCCACTCGGGTTCGGAGGCGTTTAAGACCGCGCATCCCGAATTTGCCGCCGCAAGCGTCATCTGCCTCGGCGACATAAATTGCGACGACTTGCGCGCGGTCGAATACGATCCCCTCAGGCGCGTAGGCCTCTCCACCACGCTCACGGCGGAGCTAAGCGGCGCGGCGCACGACGCGGGATACGACCTTCCCACCGTCCCCCACCGCAAACTTATGGACAAGCTCGCCTCATATCAGGGCTTCGCAGGCGGCACTTTCGCCTCCGCCCATATGGACTGCGCGCAGCTCGTCGCGCGCGGAAGCGGCAAACCCACCGACGCCACCGTGCAAAAACTTTTTGAAATTTGCGTTCGCACCGTGTTCAGACTTTGCAAAAATATGCCTTCTAATTCGGGAGACTCCCACCCGGCTACGGCGCGCGCGGCGGAAATGGAGATCCAGGCCGTGCAAAGCAAATAATTTTATGATCCGAGGCGCAAAATGACAGACGAAAATTTTAAGGACCTATCTGCCCCCGCAGACGCCCCATCGACTGACGAGGCCGCGCCTGCTTTTGACGTCGAAAAACCAAGCTCCGAAGCTATAAGCGAATTAAGCTCCGCAGAAGCGGGGAGCGAAT
>CANQCC010000039.1 GCA_947589635.1 uncultured Clostridia bacterium
TATAAGGCGCCGGAGACTATATCTCAACAGTATGTGCACCACGCCGGAAGCCAAGCCGGTCACGCGTCGCTTATTATCGGTTGGGATGATAGCATTCCAAAGGATCTATTTTGGCCGGACAAGCCTGCGTCGGACGGGGCATGGATCGTCAAGAACAGTTGGGGCGCCGGCGGTGACGAGGGAGTAAACGGCACGCATTGTTTTTATCTTTCCTATGAGGCATACATGACGGACAACCTTTTTGTCGTTGATATGGGATCAAGAGATGATTATCAAAACATCTATTATTATGACGGGTCTGTAAGTGAGGACACTTCGCAATATTACGCCGACGCTTATGGCGCTATTTATGAAGCAAAGCTCACGACCGCAGGCGAGCAGGAGCAACTCACTGCCGTTTCCTTTGGCATAAGGAACAATAAGGCGACGGTAGACATCAAGGTCTACAAATTGAGCGACGCGAATTTCGGCAATGTCAATGATGAGATCAACAAGCCGGATTCGGGCACTTTGATAGGGCATAAAGATAAAGTCTATTTTGAGGACGACGGCTTTTACACAGTCGATCTTGACGAGCCTATAAACCTAAAACAGGGCGAAATTTTCTCAATAGTTATCAGCGGGGAGGACGCAAAAGGCGGACGCTTAAATCCATATTTCGCACTCGACTATACTGACTCGCTCAACGATATGACTTATCGCAAATATGAGGAAGAATGGACCAGTTTTAAAGGATATAAAAACACATATCCCGGCAGCGCGCCCGGGTCGTGCGTCAGACTTCGTGCAATAACGAATGTCGTTAAAACCGCCGATACTTTTGATAATGACTTGCAAAATTCAAGGATCGAACTTTTGAGCAAACTTGCGTATTATGAGAAGGGCAAAACACATACGCCCGAACTTACGGTGTATTTGGGCAATAGAATACTTCAAGAAGGCGAGGACTATGACGTCACATATCTTGACAATGCAAAGCCGGGAAAGGCAACGGTAAAAATTGTCGGACGGGGATTTTATTACGGCGAGCGATCTACTACTTTTGAAATCGCAAAGCCAAAATATCCGCCGGGAATGATAAGCGGATATATTGAAGTTTACAGTGACGCAATTCGTCTTAAAGACGTCCCTACTCCCGACGGTTGGAAGTGGAATGATGATTTGGTTCTTGATTCGGGATATTCCAACTGGGGATATCAAATGAAGTATATCGGCGACGACGGAGATTGCTATCAGTATATCACGTGCAGCGTCAAGATTTTAAAAAACAATTTCTCAAGACCCGCTCAGTTGGACATAACAGGCTCGACAGTTACGATCGAAGGCAAATATACATATATCGGTACGCAGATCGAGCCAAGCTTGCGAGTCGTCTGCAGAGGTCACGAATTAAAGTTGGGCAGCGATTATACTTTGCAATATCAAAACAACTCGGATGTCGGCATCGCAACTGTCTCTATAACGGGTAAGGGCGCATACACGGGGCAGATGACAAAAGCATTTGAAATCAGAAAGGCAAGATGGCCGATCAACCGCCCAAAAAGCACGATCTATGTCGGCAAAGATATAAAAAACCTAAGTAACGTTAAACTGGATAGCCCCTGGTGGTCTTGGCAAGAACATCTTGACATCACAAGCGATCATTTTGAAGCCACAGCCGTTTATAACGGATCGGATATGTATAATTATGCAAATACAAAAATGGTCGTGACGATAATCCGTGAAAGCGAAACGGGACAAAAATACATCAATTTGATCACGGAGTTGAGGCTTGAACAGACAAATTTCGTGTATGACGGACATCAAAAGATGCCGAGCGTCGTTGCGCGGGACGGGGAGACAATATTGTCACAAGGCAATGACTTTGAGGTGGAATATAAAAACAATAAAAACGCGGGGCAAGCGAGCGTTATCGTCAAAGGCAAAAACGGGTATATCGGTTCAAAAACGCTGTATTTTACAATAGCGAAAGCAGATATTGAAAATCTGAAAGTCGTACAGCGCGGGTGGACCTATGGCGAGCCCGCTCCTTCTCCCGCAATAGAAGGGCAAATCGAAGCGGCAAATGTGACTTATACCTATTCGGATGAGCAAGACGGCGTTTATTTGTCGGACAAGCCGACAAATGCAGGCGCTTATTGGATCAAAGCGTTAGTAGAGCAGTCGCAAAACTACAACTCCGCCGAGGCGAAGTCAACTTTTACCATTGCGAAAGCAAAAACTCCGCCGCATATGCCAAATTCCGAAATGACGATAGGCAGGAAAATCAAGACTTTGCAAGAAGTTGCGCTTGACGCTGCGGGGTGGCAGTGGGAATTTCCGCTCACAAAAATCGAGGCGGAAACGACCGAGGCGCGGGCAATATATTCCGACACAAAAAATTATGAAACCTATCGCGTCAAGATCACATTGACAAAAGAGGCTCCCAAGGATGTCTCTGAGTTGAGAGTGTATCTCAATGTCGAAATCTTTGTCTATGACGGCACGGAAAAAACCCCGAAGATCATTGCCGCAGACGAGAATGTGACGCTGACTTTGGGTACGGATTATGACGTCCGATACCAAAACAATAAATTTGCGGGACAGGGTGAGGCGATCGTTACATTCAAAAACGATTTTAGAGGCACAAAATATCTCGCTTTCACAATTTCGCAGGCGGAAAAACCGAGCGTGAACACGACTATCCATTGCGATAAAAAGGTCGCCAAGCTGTCCGAAATTTCTCTCCCGAACGGATTTGTTTGGGAAGATGAAAATTTGGAAATTACGGGGAGCACAATGACTGCAAAAGCCGTTTATACAGGCGATGACGCAAGCAGCTACAAAACGACCGAACTTACCTTTGAAATTATAATCAATGAACAAGAACAGCAAGCTCCCCAAGAAACTCCGCCTGGAGATCCGTCCATAGATCCGTCGGAAAATCAAGCGGACGATATATCGGATGATGAAAAACGCGAAAATTTGATTTGGCTGGCAGCGGTCATCCCCGCCGCGGTTTTGGCGGTCGCAGGATCGGCGGTCGCAATATTCATACGCAAGCGCAAAAAATTGTGAGGAAAATAAAAAAAACAACCACATAATGGTGATACTCCGATTTGACGTATTACAAAACGGGTCGGAGTTCTCGCGCGTGTCAAAACGCCGCGACGCGGTCAAGACTTGATTTTTCCGAGATGTCGAAAAATGACGGATTTTGCGGGAGGGAGCGGCGGCAAACGGAAAAATTTTTCATATGCTCGGATGGCGATATGTGCAATACACATTGCATGCGGGCTGCGGGCGTCGATTCGAAATATTCGTTTAGAATGTCGGAGAATTGCGATTTTTGAGAAAATTTTCGAAAAGCGAGAAAACTGTCTATGACATTTTTCGCAGTTAGCGGGGCAGGTAAAGCGCACGGTTGCGCATATGTAGAGGTGCGACGGGGTATTGTTTGAGCATATGTGGATATTGGAGCGGGCGCATGCTTGGAGAAAAGTGGGGGAAAGGGTAATATATGCGCATATGAGAGAGTGCGGCGAGGGCGAAAACGAGCAAATGAGAATAGTTTTTAAAGCGAAAAAGGGGTGAGCGGCGCTTCAATATGGCTGGTAACGCATATGAGGACTCCCGATATGCAAAATAGTTCATATGAGGACTCCCGATATTCAAAGGAGCACAAATGAGAGTAGTATTTTGATACGATACAGAGGGCGGGAATATCAAGCGCAAAAGTTGAGGTCAAAAACAAAATTGTTTTTGAAGTGCAAAAATTTTCCGCAAAAATTTTCATTGTTTCGCTATTGAAAAATCGTCCCGCGCTTGATATACTTTGTACAATAATATGACAAAGGCGGCGGGCGTATGCGCATCGGCTTTTGGGGAGTGGATATGGCTAAGGCGAAAGGCAACTTCATAAAGTATGTGACGGCGGCGGCGATTTTCGTGCTCGCGTTTACTTTGAGTTTTGCGCTTTTGAACGCGGGAAATACGGCGAGCGCGCAGACGGAGGGGAACGACGCGTATTGGAGCAAGACCAACCGCCCGATATTTTACGGCGCCACGAGGATAACGCTCGCCAAAAACGCTATAGACAGCTTTGACATAAAGGACAGCCGCTTCCGCCTGTTCGCCAAGGATTTCGAGGACGGAGACCTTGAAAATGCGATAAAATGCACGGGGCAGGACGACGTGGACCCGTCTGTTCCCGGAGAATACAAACTGAATTACAGCGTGACGGACAGCCACTTCAACAAGACGGAGCTTGAGGTCGTCGTCGAAGTCACCGAGGACGAGGACAACCTTATAGACGTCGTGCGCACTATGTATCTCATTCCCAACGACTGGAATATGACCGTCGCGGGCTTTTCGCGCTGTAACGGCGGGGACAGGCAGATCCTCGGCATATATCTGCCGGACGGCGCGTCCTTCGAGATGAAGGTATTGAGTGCGGCGGAGGAGCTCAGACAGAAGTGCAACATAAGCGGACTCACCGTCGCCATGCTCAACGACGACGCGCGCAGGGAGACCGCGGTGACAGTGCCCGTGACTCCGTCCCAAGAGGCGCAGACGAGCGACGGATTTGTGCGCGTGACGAACGACTATAAGGATGACAACCACACAAACGACAGCTATGCGGGCAACTATGCGAGCGTGCCGTTTTTGTCCTCTAATAAGCTGCTTAGGGGTGTAAATGTCAATACGACGTTCAAATTCGAGATACGATACAAGGCGGACGAGGCGCACAAGCTGAATTATTATCACTATGGCGACCGCGGCGGCGGCGAGCAGGGAGAGGAGAGCTTTACAAGCGAGTGGTACGCTTCGGGCGACAGCCACGGCGTGCTTGAAAACGAGGTCCTGACGGTGCTCGTGCCCAAAGAGGATATGCCTAAGCTGCACAGCAACGAAGGCGGATTTGTCTTTGAAAATATAGACGCGTTTTTAAGCTACTATCAAAACGTCGTGGATAGAATGGACAAAATAATCGGGCTTGATTTTAATCCCAAAAAGCCTACGGATCAGAATTTGCGCGCAAAATACATCGTCAAGGCAAACGCGCACGGCGCGGGAGCGGCGTACTATGCGGGCAACCACGTAGGCATAAACAGCAAAGTGGCGGACGAAAGATATCCAAACGGACTACGCGGGCAGATGTACGCGTTTTTCCAGATGAACTGGGGCGGGCTGCACGAGATAGCGCACGGCTATCAAGGCGGGCTCGGCGGCGGAAGTATGGGCTTGGGCGAGGTGTCCAACAACATTTTGGGATATTACATTCAATGCGACCAATCGCTTTATACATATCGCGGAAACATCTGGCTTGGCGATATACACAACAAAGCCAATGAGGAAAAACAGAACAGATTCCGTCTGAACGCGGAAGATCCGCAGGGGCTTCTGGATATCAAGGACGCAAACGACGCGGTGGTGGTAAAGCTGTACTTCCTCGTCAACCTGTTTGAGGCTTTCGAGGGCGAGGACACCTACGCCAAGTTGTTCAGCCTGTACCGCGAGGAGAGAGCGGAAGGCAAAAACTCCAATCAGCAGGACTTTTATGTGCACTTCTTCGCCAAGGAGTATGACGCCAACGTCGCGCCCTACTTCGAGCAGTGGGGAGTGCCCATATCGCAAGACGTCATGGAGGAAGTGTACAAGGCGGGCAGGGCGTACTCCATCCTCGGCGACACGGCGGGCGAATACGCCGAGCAAATAATAGAGGGCGAGGGCAAGCAACAGCTCTACGGACTTGTCGAAAACGCCGAACTTGAAAAATACGGAGTCAAAGGCTCGTTGACGGTCGCCGTCGACGGCGCGTTGACAGACGGAAGGACGTTTTTGCTCACTCGCGGAGACGTCGCCGTGGCGCAAGCCACGTCGTCGGTGAGCGAAGTCAAGTTTGAAAACGTCGCGGCGGGGACGTACATGTTGCGCGCGCCCGTCATAGACGGCTACACGGCGACGATGCCCATCGTCACGGTGGAACAGGGCGGCTCGCGCGCGACCGTCACCTACACAAAACAGAGCGCAAGTTACCATAGCGTGCGACTTTACGTCGCGGGGATACGCGGCACGCTCGGCTGGTCTCTCACGCTCACTTCGCCCACCGAAGGGACGATAGACCTCGGCGCGGCAGAACTTGGCAATCGCGACGCAAATTGGCAGGCGCGCCCAAACGACGTATACATCTCGGCGACAATAAAGGACGCGAGCGGCAAGGATATATATTCGCATATTGTCAAGGGCGACAATTATTTTGTGCTGAGAAACGAGTCCTACGGCGCGATAAAGTTGGGCGAGGGCTACACGGTGGAAATTTACACTCACAAGCCGCAACTCGTGACGGTGAGGTCGCTCGTCAAGCTGAACGACAAGGGAGAACCGACCGTCATGGACGGCTTCACAAGCGATTTGAGCGAGGTGGAAACTACGCTTGTATACACCGTCACCTCCGACGGACTTGTGCCGTCATTCAAGGACGACTTCGACTTGAAGGACGAGCTTTACGGCGCGATAAGGGACGTTTGCTTGCAAAACGTCGAGGACCTCGCAAATTATTTCGAGGAGAACGCAGGTGTGCTGACAACAAAATATCTCGATCGCTCCAAAAAGGACGAGTTTGAAATGTGGTACGCCAAGATGAGCGATGAGGACAGACAGGCGTATAGGCAGATACACGAAGCCATTCTCAGGGGCGGAGTGCCTTCGCTGTCCGTCAAAGAGAGCGAAGTTACCGTGAAAAACGCGGCGGAGATAGACTGGAACGCCATCTTTGAGGCCGTGGACGCGGAGGACGGCGCCATCGCGCTTAATGCCGAGCGCATAGAGCTTATTTTTGACGGCAGCCTTGCCAACAAGGGCAGCTACAGGGTTGGAGTGTGCGCCTTTGACAGCGACGGCAACGCGTCCGCGCCCGTATACTTCACGCTTAACATACTTGAAGGGAGCAAGGGGCTTGGAGACGGAGAAGGGCTTCCCGTGCTGGGAATAGCGCTTATCGCGGTCGTATCGGCGATAGTCGTCGCAGGGGCGATAATCGTGGCGCTGTTTGCGGTGAAAAGCAAAAAGCAAAAAAAGACGCCGCATGAGTTTTGATTTGCGCGCGCGGGAATAATAAATGTAAATAATAAGTTGCCATATTTTATGCTATGTGCTAAAATTTTTACTTGAAGGAGAGGAATATGCTTGCGCTTGAGGCAAAAACCGTATACGACATCCTCTGCGCGCTTACGGGCGACACGGAGGTGTACAAGATAATCGACGCCGACGAAGTCATCGAAAAACTTCCCGCCGAGGTCAGACTGAGCAAAATTCAGTTGTCTCAGATAATCCGCGACCTCAAGGACAGGGAGTACATCGACGTCAAATACTTTACGCCCGACGAATACTGCCTGCAGATCGTAAGGCGGGTGGAAGTGCCCGCGCAGCAAGTTCAACAGGCTGCGCCCGCGGCGGCCGTCAAGGAGCAGCGCGTCCCCTACGGAGAGAAAAAGCAAAAAGAGGAAGCCAAGGCTCCGGCGGTAAGAAAGGGAGCGGTGTTTCTCATGGCGTTTTTGGGCTCCCTTCTGGGCAGCGCGATAATCGCCGCTGTGGCAGTGATACTTATAAAATTCGTACTTAAATAAGCGCGGATAAGAGGAAGATATGAATCTCGAAAGACAGCACGTTCTCACAAAGAAGGAAAAGGCGGTCATGCGCGTCATTTATAAGGAGGCGGATCTTAAAAACGGCTCCTGTCTTGTCACGCCCATTCAGATTTTCGAGCAGATCCCCCTCGACCTCGACATAGAGGAGAGCGAACTTGACGTCGCGCTTAAAAACCTCGAGATAGACGATTATTTCGACCTTACCAAATCGGACAGGAAGGGCGAGCTGGTATATTGCATAAACATGCACAAAAAAGGGCTGCAGTTTGCCCGCGTGGAGCGCGCGTTCAAAAGCAACGTCACTTTCAGGATATTGCTTGCCGTGGCTACGGGTCTGACTTCGGCGGCGGTTGGCTGGGGGTTGAAGCTTTTGCTGACCGCGCTTCTAAACAAATAGACTTTGGCTGTATGGGGTTTGAACTTGTAAGCAATTATAAACCCACGGGCGATCAGCCTCAGGCCATCGAACGCATAGTCGAAGGCTTGAAAAGCGGGTTCAATACGGAGGTTTTGTTGGGCGTAACGGGGTCCGGCAAAACTTTTACTATGGCAAACATAATCGCGAAGATGAACAAGCCTACGCTTGTCATCGCGCACAACAAGACGCTTGCCGCGCAACTTTGCAACGAGCTTAAGGAGTTTTTCCCCCGCAACCGCGTGGAGTTTTTTGTAAGCTATTACGATTATTATCAGCCGGAGGCGTACATTCCGCGCACGGACACCTACATCGAGAAGGACCTTGCCGTCAACGACGAGATCGACAAACTGCGCAACTCCGCCACGGCGTCGCTGTGCGAGCGCGAAGACACCATAGTCGTGGCGTCCGTCAGCTGCATATACGGGCTTGGCGCGCCCACGGACTATTTTGAGCAGGCAATTTCCATTCGCGAGGGGGACGAGATAGATAAAAGCGAGCTTGCAAGGCGGCTTGTGGACATTCAATACAAGCGCGCCGACCTCGATTTTGAGCGCTCCACCTTCCGCATGAGGGGGGACATCATCGACATTTTCCCCTCCACAAGTTCGGAGATCGCCATCCGCGTGGAGCTTTTCGGCGATACGGTCGAGCGGATATGCGAGATAGACGGCACGACGTCCAAGGTGGTCAACGAGCTTGAGCACACGCTCATTTTCCCGGCGACTCAGTACGTGATAAGCGGCGACAGGGAGGAGATCTTGCGCCGCATCCTGCGCGACAAGCAGGACAGGGTGGAATATTTCAAGCAGCGCGACAAGCTGATCGAGGCGCAGCGCATAGACGAGCGCGTAAATTACGACGTGGAGATGATCCGCGAAGTGGGCTATTGCAGCGGGATCGAAAATTACTCGCGCTATTTTGACGGCAGGCAGCCGGGGCAAGCGCCGTACACTCTGCTTGACTTTTTCCCGAAGGACTTTTTGCTGTTCATAGACGAAAGCCACATGACAATTCCGCAGATACACGGCATGTACAACGGCGACCTTGCGCGCAAGCACAATCTTGTGGAGTACGGTTTCCGTCTGCCGAGCGCCTATGACAACAGGCCTTTGCGCTTTGAGGAGTTTGACAGCCATATAAGGCAGATGGTATGCATGTCGGCGACGCCCGCCAAGTATGAGCTTGATCGCGCGGACGACGTGGTGGAGCAGATAATAAGGCCTACCGGGCTGCTCGACCCCGAGATAGTCGTAAAGCCGGTGCAGGGGCAGGTGGACGACCTCATCGGCGAGATAAACCAAGTCGTGGAAAATAAGGGCAGAGTGCTTGTGACCACTCTCACCAAGAAGATGGCGGAAAATCTGACTGACTATCTTAAAGAGGTGGGGATCAAGGTCAAGTACATGCACTCCGACATAGACACTCTTGAGCGCATGGACATTGTTAAGGGCTTGCGCGAGGGCGATTTTGATGTGCTTGTGGGCATAAACCTGCTTCGCGAGGGACTGGACTTGCCCGAGGTGCAGCTTGTGGCGATACTCGACGCGGACAAAGAAGGCTTTTTGCGCAGCGAGAGCGCGCTTATACAGACCGTGGGCAGGGCGGCGCGAAACGACAAGGGCAGAGTGGTCATGTATGCGGATACGATGACTGACAGCATGCGCCGCGCCATAGACGAGACCTCCCGCCGTCGCGCCTTGCAGGACGCCTACAACAAGCAACACGGCATAGTGCCAAAGACGGTGGTCAGCAAGATAAAGAACTCGCTTGAGATCACCAAGAAGGCGTCGCATAACGAGCGCCTTGGCGCAAAGGACATCGTCAAGGAGATAGAGCGGCTTAAAGGCATGATGAAAGTGGCAAGCGAACAGCTTGATTTTGAGCGCGCGATACTTTTACGCGACGAGATGAACGAACTTAAGCGGCAGCTTAAAAAACTCAGTTAGCGGGGCAACGGCAGGGGCATATGGACAAGATATATATAAAAGGCGCAAGAGAAAACAACCTTAAAAACGTGGATCTTGAGATCCCTCGCGACAAACTTGTCGTATTTACGGGGCTTAGCGGAAGCGGCAAGTCCTCGCTTGCGTTTGACACGATCTTCGCGGAGGGGCAACGCCGCTATGTGGAGAGCCTGTCAAGTTACGCGCGCATGTTTTTGGGGCAGATGCAAAAGCCGGACGTGGACTATATCGAGGGGCTGTCCCCCGCGGTGTCCATAGACCAGAAGACGACTTCGCACAATCCGCGCTCGACGGTGGGCACGGTGACGGAGATATACGACTATATGCGACTGCTTTTTGCGCGCATAGGTCATCCGCATTGCCCAAAGTGCGGCAGACCCATAGAGCGGCAGACGGTGGATCAGATCTGCGACCGCATAATGGAGAGGACGGGGGCGAAGCTTCAACTGCTTGCGCCCATCGTGCGCGGCAGGAAGGGCGAATATCGCAAGGATTTTGAGCAGCTTAAGCGCGCGGGCTATGCGCGAGTGCGCGTGGACGGCGTAAACTACACGCTGGATGAAAAGATAGAGCTTGACAAAAACGTCAAGCACACCATAAGCGTAGTCGTGGACAGGATCGTCATTAAAGAGGGCGTCGCGGCGCGCCTTACGGAGGCCATCGAGACGGCGCTTAAGTTGACGGAAGGGCTTGTGCTTGCGGACTTTGACGGGCAGGAGGAGCTTTTTTCCACGCGCTATGCCTGTCCCGACTGCGGGCTGTCCTTCGAGGAGCTGACCCCGCGCCTGTTTTCCTTCAACAACCCCTATGGAGCCTGCCCCGATTGCAGCGGGCTTGGCTTCAAGCAGGAGATAGACCCCAACCTTCTCGTTACGGACTGGAGCAAGAGCATAAACGGCGGCGCGATAAAGGCGTCGGGCTGGCTTATAGACTCCGCCTCGCTTGTGAGCATGCAGTTGCGCGCGCTTGCGGACGCGTACGGATTCAGCCTTGATAAGCCGCTTAAGGAGCTTCCCGACAAGGCGATAAGGATGATTTTTTACGGCAACGAGGGCGAGCGCATCCCGATGTCCTACAGCACGCGCGGGTATCGCGGGTTTTATCAGGCGTCCTACGAGGGGATAGCGACAAATCTCATGCGCCGCTACAACGAGACGGACTCCGACATGATAAAGGCGGAGATCGAAAAGTATATGAAAGAGGTGCCGTGTTCCACCTGCCGCGGCAAGAGGCTTAAACCCGAGGCGCTTGCGGTGACGGTGGGCGGCAAAAACATATTTGAGCTTACCGAGATGTCCGTCGTAGGCCTCAACAAATTTTTGCAAGGGCTTGAGCTTACCGCGACGGAGCGCATGATAGCGGACAGAATTTTGAAGGAGATATGCGCGCGGCTTGACTTTTTGGCGAACGTTGGGCTTGATTATCTTACGCTTTCGCGCTCGGCGGCGACGCTTTCGGGCGGGGAGTCGCAGCGCATACGCCTTGCCACGCAGATAGGCAGCGGGCTTACGGGCGTGCTGTACATTCTGGACGAGCCGAGCATAGGCCTTCATCAAAAGGACAACGAGAGGTTGCTTGAGTCCTTGAAGCGCCTGCGCGACATCGGCAATACGCTTATCGTGGTGGAGCACGATGAGGAGACCATGCGCAGCGCGGACTACATCGTGGACATAGGTCCCGGGGCGGGCATACACGGCGGCGAAGTGGTTGCGGCGGGCAGCGTAGACGACATAATCGCTTCGCCAAAGTCGATAACCGGCAAGTATTTAAGCGGCGAATATAAGATCGAAGTGCCTCTTGCAAGGCGGCAGGGCAACGGCAAAGTGCTGTCCATACGCGGCGCGGCGCAAAACAATCTTAAAAAGGTGGACGTGGACATTCCGCTTGGCACATTCACCTGCGTGACGGGGGTATCGGGCAGCGGCAAGTCCTCTCTTGTCAACGAGATATTGTATCCCGCGCTGTCCAATCGGCTTATGAAGAGCAGGCTTACCGAGGGCGCCTACGACAGCGTTGAGGGCGTGGAAAATCTTGACAAGGTGATCTGCATCGACCAAAGCCCGATAGGGCGCACTCCGCGCTCCAACCCGGCGACGTATACGGGGGTATTCACGCCCATAAGGGAGCTGTTTGCCTCTCTTCCCGACGCGAAGGCGAGGGGGTACGGCGCGGGCAGGTTTTCATTCAACACGTCGGGCGGCAGGTGCGAGCATTGCTCCGGAGACGGCATAATCAAAATAGAGATGCACTTTTTGCCCGACATCTACGTGCCGTGCGAGGTGTGCAAGGGCGCAAGATACAACCGCGAGACCCTCGAGGTG
>CANQCC010000040.1 GCA_947589635.1 uncultured Clostridia bacterium
CCGCGACTTTCACCTTGGCAAGGTGACACTCTACCACTGAGTCACTCCCGCAAACGATTGCCCTATTACTATATCAAAAGCGCGGTTGTTTGGCAACAACTTTTTTGCAATTTGGTCAAAATATGTGCGAGCGGCTTTATGCCTGTCTGCCGCCACGCGTATGTCACTTGGCTCTGTTCGCGACGGTTTGAGCGAATGAGACGAGAGGGCCTTGCAGCATAGCCGCGACAGCTGTAGCCCTGTCAAGGCAGGACGCCATAAGCGCGTCCGCCCTCTCTCTTCCCGAGAGCGCCACAATTCCGTCTCCGTCAAGGATGTCGTCGGAGATCTGAAATAGCAACCCGAGCGCCTTGCCGTAATCCGTTACAAGCCCGAGGGCCTTGTCCGAGGCTCCCGCAAGGATCGCGCCCGCCCTGAGCGCGCCCAAAATCAACGCGCCCGTCTTTTTTTCGCACATCGCAAGATAAGCCGTCTCGCCATCTATGCCCGCAAGTTCCGTCGCCTGTCCGTGCGCCATGTCCGCCGCCGCCGAAGATATCTCCTTTGCGGCAAGGCAAAATTTTTCGCCAAAGCGGGCGCAACCGCCCGCCAAGTGATCGAAGGAGAGGCTCAACAATAAATCTCCCGCCAAAATGGCGTTCGCCTCGCCGAAAGCGACGTGGGCGGAGGGCTTCCCCCTCCTTGTGGCAGCGTTGTCCATGGCGGGCAGATCGTCGTGCACAAGCGAGTAGCAATGCACAAGTTCTATCCCCGCGGCAAGCGCAAGCAGCTGTTCTTCCTCGCAATTTCCGCCCGCGGCAAGCGCGCCGAGATATACGCAGACAGGACGTATCCTCTTGCCTCCGTCAAGGGCGCAATAGCGCGCGACCTCGTCAAGGCGGGAGGTATCCCCGTCAAGCAGCGCCGCAAGATATTTTTCGAATTTTGACAAAAACTCCGCTTTATCAATCATTTTCGCGCAGATAAAATGCCTTTTGTGCAATCAGTCAAGTTCGAATTGTTGCGTGATGTTGTTGATGTCGTCCACAAGCAGCGCAAGTTTGCCCTTCTCCGCTTTGAGGCTTTCAAAGCAGAGCTTGCTGAGTTCTACCCCGCGCTTAAAGTCCTCGACGGCTTCGTCAAGAGGGACGTCGCCTTCAAGCTTTTTGACGACGGCTTCAAGCTCTTTGAGATTCTCTTCGAATTTTTTTATTTCCGCCATAATTTCCTCCGAAATCAGTCGCTGTTAAATTTTATCGATAATTTTGGTCGTTTGCCGCGCTGACCGCATATTTTTGCTTGCGGTCTTACTCAATTTTTTGTCGCGTCGTCGATAAGTTCTATACCGGTAACGCGCGCCGAAACGCTTCCGTCCCGCCCCGTGGCTTTTATGTCGTCACCCACTTTGAGGGAGCGCACGCTGCCCACGGTCTTATCCCCCGCCTGCAGCCTGAAGTAGCCTCGGCTTAGCACCTTGAGAGGGCTCAGTCCGTCCAGCTTCTGGGCGAGCAACTTGCAGACGTTTTCGGCGTTTATCACCTTGAGTTCCACGCTTTTGCGAGCGGAGGAGAGATATCTTTCCACCCTACGCTCTCTGTCCGCATAGAAGGACGTAGCCTTTACGCGCAACTTGTTGAAGGCAAGCTGAGCCTGAGAGGTCTTGCGCTCGAAGATGCGCCGCGCGCTTAAAGCAAGCCTCGACGCGTCCTGCCTGACCGCGCGCACAAGCTCATAGAAGTCGTACGCGACCAGCTCTCCCGCGGCGGTAGGCGTGGCGGCGCGGGCGTCAGCAACAAAGTCGCAAAGAGAAAAATCCGTCTCATGCCCGACCGCGGACACGACGGGAGTATCCATCATATAGACCGTGCGCACAAGTTCCTCGTCATAAAAGGGCGCTAGGTCCTCAAGCGAGCCGCCGCCGCGCGCGATGACTATGACGTCGTATCCAAGCGCGTCCACCCTCTTGAGCACGCCGGATATCTCGTGAGCGGCGCCCTCTCCCTGCACGCGCACGTCGCGCAAAACTATATTGATTATGGGATTTTTGCGGCGAATCGTAGTCACGATGTCCCTTATCACCGCGCCCGTTTTGGACGTGACGACAAGCACGTTGCCCACGTATTGCGGAATGGGCTTTTTGTGCGCGTCGTCAAACAAGCCTTCCTTAAGCAACTTCTCCTTGAGGCGTTCGAATTCAAGCGCGAGCATGCCCTGCCCGACAGGCTCTATCGAAGTGGCTTGCAAACTTAACCTTCCGCCCTTCGCCCAATAGTCGAGCGAGCCGCGCACTATTACGCTTTCGCCGTCCTTGGGATTGTAGGTCTTGCGCGCGTAAAAGCACACGCATTGCAGCTGAGAATTTTTGTCCTTAAGCGTGAAATATGCGTGCTGGCCGCTGTACTTGAACCCGGAGACCTCGCCGAAAACCTCCAGCCCTTGAAAAACGGGGGAGTCCATGCACGCCTTTATGGCGGCGCCGACCTCGGATACGGTCAATGTCTTTTCGGAAAAAGGATATTGCATATCGTTATGCGGGGCTGCCGCCCTACCCTCTCATGGTTTTGAGGATCTTGGCAAGCACGCCGTTTACAAATTTGCCCGATTTTTCAGAGCCGAATTTTTTTGCGAGGGATACGGCCTCGTTGATTATTACCGCGTCGGGGACTTCGGCGCGTTCAAGCTCGTACACGGCAAGTATGAGCGCCGCAAGGTCGGGGCGATATATCCTGTCCACGCTGTACGTCTTGTTTTTGGAATCGTATCCTTCCTTAACGGCCTCAGCGACGACGCCTTTCACGCGGTCGAAATTGTCCGCTATGCCGTCGTAGGTGGACTTGATGTACAACTTGTCGTCATCAGTGAGGTTTGCGCCCAAAAGCATAAGCGACAGCGTTTCGTCGTTTTTCACGCCGTAAAAGGTATATTCAAAGACAAGCTGAAAAACACATTCTCTTGCGACTCTTCTCATATCATGCTCCGCTTATTGCTCCGCGTCGACGCTTATCACGTCCACATTGACGCTGTTGACTTTGTATTTGGTGGACGCCTCGATGCGCGTCTTGACCCTCTCCTGAAGGGTAG
This sequence comes from uncultured Clostridia bacterium, assembly GCA_947589635.1. GTDB lineage: Bacteria > Bacillota > Clostridia > Christensenellales > CAG-917 > CAG-475. The sequence continues at coordinate 3,061 of CANQCC010000040.1, forward strand.
CGACAGTGGACGGCACGCTGAAACCGAGCGCGATGTTGACTGAAATGTCCACCTGCACTTTTTCGTTTTGCAAAAAGCTTACCCTGACGGCCTCCTTAGCGCGTTTGCCCTCTCTAAGACTTATGCCGCCGACTTCAAGCGCGGCGTCGCGGGCGAGCGCGGTGATGACCTTTGAAAAAACTTCGAGATTTTGTACCGTGCTTTTGTCTGCCATATTCGCCTCCGATTGAAAAGTATAACATAATTAAAAAATTATATCAACAAAAAAAGGCGGCCGGGCCGCCTTTTTTGCACGCGCTTTTTTACGCGTAGTTGAGCACTCTAACATCGGTCGTCTTGCACTTTGCCTCGTCGACCACGATCGCAAGTATTCTGTTTGCCTCGTCAGCGGTCAGAGGTTCGCCGTCGACGACCACGGTTATGCCGCCGTCGCCAATGGTGACTATCGCGTCTACATAGCCCCTCGCCTTTATCGCGGTCTCAAGCGCAAGTTCCTTTTCCATCCTGCTTACGATGTCCATTTTCTGCTTTTCCGCGTTCTCCTTTGCGGAAGCGGAGCTTGTTTCGGAGCCTATTATGGCGTCGAGGTATAAAAACTCGGATTCTCTTGTCGCCTCTCTGTCGCTGCGCGCGGCGGCAAAGAAAGTCTGAGTCACCGTGCCGACGTCGCCCAAAGTCGGCGCGTCGTTCTTTGATGAAAGCTTGTCGCTGAGCACAAAGTTAAGCACTCCGGTCGTGACAAGCAGGACTACCATGATGGACAACACAAGTATCTTTTTGGTTTTGGGTTTGACTTTCATATATTCCTCCTATATGCTCGAAATTCACTTGCGGCTGAAGACGTTGACTATCTGTCTGTCAACGCCGAGCGCGGTCGCGGCCGCGTCAAGAAGCCTGAGCCTTACCGTGATATTGTCCGCTCCGTCCGCGATTATAAGCACGCCTTTTACGACGTCCTTGTCCGAAGTTATCATGACTTCCACTTTGCCCGCGCCATCGATGTTGCCAAGTATAGCTCCAAGTCTTTGCTCCTCGCTTGTCATGACCTGTACGTCCTCGGTTTTGGACTGCCTTGACGTCATCACGGTAGAGTATATGATAAGCCCTATCGCGATTATGAATATCACGGCGATAATTTGTATGTTTTTTATTTTGCCGAGGCGCTTGAAAAATGCGCCTATCTTGCCCTCCGAACCCTTTCTTTCATCCTCAATTTGCATATTCCTCTCCTTTTAAGACGACTTTTATATATTGCGGCGCTATGCGCATGCTATCCTCGATCGCTTTAGTCGCGGCCTCCTCGCCGCCCTCGCAAGGCTTATCGAGGCATATGACAAGCCTGACCCCTCCGTCTTCCGAGACAAACGCGGACGCCGAAGCCGATATCCCGCTTTCTTCAAGAGCTTTCTCGGCGGCGGTCTCCATTCTTGAAAGATAGGCGCTTATTATCTCGCTCTCGTACGCAGCGTCCGCCTCAATAGTCTCCGACGCGGAAAAACCTGCGCCTCCTTTTATCAGTCCCGGAAGAGGCGCGGCTATTGAAAAGACCACCAGCAGCGAGAATGCGCCCCTGACGTATTTCGCCGTCTTGCCTTCGGGCAGCACTATCTCAAGCAATATCCCAAGGCAGATCACGCCGACAATGGATATTATCCAGCCCTTCATATCTCCTCCTTACAGCATGTTGCAACTGCCTATAAGCGCCATCAGCAGCAAAAAGAACATGAACGCCGCGCCCGCAAGCGCCGTGACAAGCAGGTTTATGTTTTTTGCAACTCCGCTCAAAAGAGACGCCACGCGGCCGTCGCCTATCGGCTCCGCAATGGCGGCGACAAGCCTCAACGTCAGCGAAAATATCACCACCCGCACAAGCGGAAAAGCGACCGTGCATACAAGGATTATCACTCCGGTATATCCAAGCGCGTTTTTTGTCAGCACAAGCGAGGCGCTTAAAAGATCCATGCCGTCGGACAGATACCCGCCGAGTATGGGCACATAGCTTGACAGCGCAAACTTCGCGACGTTGAAGCCGAATTTGTCCACGACTCCGCCCGCTACGCCCTGCACGGTCAAAAAAGTGCCGAACAGCCCGAAAACTATGCCGATAAGCCAGCTCGAAGAGGACTTCACCAGCTTTGTCAGCTTGTCCAGTTTTACGTTTGAGGACAAATTTCCCACTACGCCGAATATCACTGTCGCGATAAACGCGGGGACTATCACGGCGGACACAAGTTTGATTATCATCGCGCTCAGCGCCGCCATGTACGGCGAAAACGTCGCCGCCGTAGTCGCGCCTCCAAGCATGGACGTGAGAGTGAGCAGCGCGGGCAGGATTGCGCCCGCAAACCGCGTGAGGCCGTCCACAGTGTCCGTCACCGTGCGCGTCACGCCTATTATCCCCGTCATAAGCACGACCACTATGGCGCTGTAACACACTATGTGCACGACTTCCGTAGTCTGATTGCGCAAAAAATCTCCCGTCAGCCCGCCCAACATATTCTTGAGCAGACAGATGATGATTATCGCGACGGCGGAGGGCAAAAATCCGAGGAAGTACTTGCCAAGAGTAGCCCCCAAAGCGTTTGCGAACTCCGTAAAGAAGTTGCGGGAACTTCCCGAAACAAGGCTTTTCAAAAGCGCTTTGACGTCGTAGGTCCCCACCGCGTAGGATTGCTCGTCCGCAAGCGACTTGAGATAGCTTTCAAGCTCGTCAAGATCGAGCCCGTCTATGGCGTCGTCCACGGACTGCCCAAGCTGCTTTTCGATCTCCTCTTTGCTGTTGGCGTCGCCGGCGTACGCAAGGTCAAAATCGCAAAAAAAGACGTTTATCAAGCACAAAATCGCAGATAAAGCAAGCGTTATGCAAATTGCGACAAGAATTTTGCGCTTGCGCCTTTTTCCCTTCCCCGCCTGTATGGATGAGGGATCGCAAAGCCTTTCAAGCCTTACGGCGGGCGTATCATATTTGCGATCGAACGGTCTTTTCGTCATATATTTACAAGCGCTGTGACGACGTCTATAAGCGCCGTGACTATGGATATACTCATCAAAAAGATGACTATCTTTCCGCCGAATTGCAGCTTTTCGGCAATCGACGCGCAACCCGCGTCCGTCGCGACGGAAGCCGAATATTCCGTAAGATAGCCTATGCCGATTATCTTGAGCACCGCCTCGAAAATGCTTCCGTCGACGCCGCTCTTTTTGACTATGCCGTCAAAGGCGAGGATGACGTCCTGAAGCGCGCCGAGCATGGTTATCACCATGACTATTCCCGTGGCGATCGTGGCGAAGACCGCAAATTCCGGCTTCGCGCTTTTAAGCAGCAGCACGACCGCAACGCCTATTATGGCTATCCCGACAAGTCTGAATATCATCAGTTGAGAGCAAGCAGCGAACGCAGGGTGTCGAACAACCCTCCGAGCATGTCGATGACAAGCGTCGCGACAATGATAAGCCCCGCAAGCGTCGCGAAAGTCGCAATCTCGTCGCGATCGCTCTTCTTCAGGATGACGCAGACTATCGCCGTCAACAGCCCGACCCCCGCGATCTTCAAAATGATTCCCGTATCCATACTCCCTCACGCCAAAATAAGAATTATCGCAAGCCCCAACAGCACGCACAGCCTGAAGTACATCCCGCCGAGGCGTTTGCTTTCGTCCTCGCACTTTTCCGCCTTGGCGAGGGCGTACGCTTCCAGCCTTCCCGCAAGCGCAAGTTGACCTGAAAGTTCGCTGCCGCCAAGCTCGGCAAGATACGCGAGAAATTCTTTTTGTTCCTCGCCCTTCAAAACAGATATTTTTATGCCCGTCATATCCTTTTGCCCGCTTTTGAGCCTCTTAACGCACTCGTTGAGCGCCGCGCAAATTTCCCCACTCTTCCCCTCGCAGAAGCTGTCGACTATGTCGGGGATGGGCGTCTTTTTGAAGGACAGTTCGCCTTTCAATTGCCTCGAAAACAGCAGCGCGTCCTTAAAAAACGCCGCCCGCGACAAATATCTGCGCTTTATCAGCACGCCGATATAGCAGCATATAAGCGCAAGCAAGCCGCCCGCTATAAGCCTCAATATGCCGCTCACAGTTGCACTATTTGCGCGATCTCGCCTATGGGTTCGCGCCTGAGGACGACGGCAAGCTCAAAACTTTTAAGGAGTGGAGAAAGCTGTTCGGACTTTTCTATCGCCCGCACTCCGTCGCCGTGCACGGACGCGAGCGCCTTTACCCCTGCGCGAGTCACGTCGCATATCGCCATGACGTCTTCCTTGCCGAAAAGTTCGTCCGTGACGATGGCCTCCGGGCTCATGGCGCGTATGCAATTTTCGTACGCAACGCGTTTTTTGACCCCGCTTATCACCTCGCAGTCGCCAATATCGAAAGACGGCTCCCCCTTGAAGACCCCCGCAATTTCAAACCTTTCGTCGATTATCACGGCGTTTTTGAAGGCGGAGACGCGCCTGGCGAGCTCCCGAAGCATCGTGGTCTTGCCCGAACACGGAGGGCCTATTATAAGCGCGCTTTTTATGTCCGCGCCGCCGCCGAATGCGCCGTCGAAAACTTCGCCCGCCCTGCCCTCCACGCCGTGCGGAACGCGTATGACAAGATAGGATATATTTTTTATGCCGAGCAACTTGCCGTCCTCGCACACGCCCTCGCCGCCTATACCTACTCTGATGCGCTTCGCCGGGATATAGCCCATCTTAAGCTCGTCGCTTACGGAATACAGCGACATGCCCGTCGCCCGCAACAAAATGCCGTCTATGTCCGCCCGGCTTACGACGTAGGGCGCTCCCGCCATGACCGCGCGCGCCTTTATGCGGCGGGGAGACAGCGCGCAGACCAGAAGCGGCCGCCCTATGCGCAGCCTGAGTTCCGCGATATCTTCCTCTTTCGCGACGTCCGCGACAGCCCGCGCCATATTTCCCACGATCAACCCGTCGAACATACCAAACTATATGAACAAAAAAAGTCCCTTATCTAAAAGGGACAAATGTCGACAATCCTCGCGCCGTCCGAAAATTTTCAAAACCCGCGAAGTTTATAAAGCCTTGATTTTATCCGTCTTCGCCTTGCGCGCCCTCTCAGGCTCTTTCGCGCTCGCGAAGTTCGGCAAGCATATCCCTAACGCGCTTGTGCGTCAGAGGATGCACAAAATTAGGGGCAAGCTCGCAAAGGGGCTCAAGCACAAACGACCTGTTGCACATGTCGGCATGCGGCACGGCAAGGTCGCCGTCTCCGCACACAACGTCGCCGTAAAACAAAATGTCTATGTCGAGGGTGCGGTTTCCCCATCTGACTTCGCGCGTTCTGCCGCACATATTTTCCACCTTGTGCACAAAGTCGAGCAGCTCGCGAAGGGGCATATAACAATCCGCCTCGACGACGCTGTTCAAAAACTTTCTGTCGGCGACGCCGCCGTACGGCTCCGTGACTATGCGCGCGCTCTCCCTGAGGTTTGTAAACGCGGGATTTTCTTTGAATTTAGCTATGGCAAAATCAAAATATTCGCCCTCGTCCCCGAGGTTCGCGCCGAGAGAGAGGTATATCTTGCGGCGGGCAAGCTCCGCCTTCGCCGAGACGTAGTCGAATTTGCCGCTCATGGGCGCGTCGGGCTTTTTGACCTCGACCGATATCGCTTCCGCAAGCGGAAATTCGTCGAGGATTAGCCGCGCAAGCCTCACGGCAAGCGTCTCGATAAGATCAAAACAATTGCCTTCGACAAAGCTTTTCACGATCTTTTTGACGGCGGAATAGCTTACCGTATCCTCAAGATCGTCTCCGCTTGCCGCCTTAAAAATATCCTCAAATATCTCTACGCTTATCAAAAAGCGCTGAGGGTTTTTCTTTTCCTCGGGGTTTACGCCGTGGCACGCGACCACCTCGAAGTCCTTAAGCGTAACCGTCCCGCGATTTGCGTTTGCCGTCAAGTCCATATCTCTCCTCAGATCGGATGATTGTAATTGTCCGATAGTTTTAAGTTTTTTAATATCTCGGCGTTTTGTTTTACGTCGTGCACTCTTATAAACAGCGCGCCCATCCTCGCCGCAAGCGCCGTGGTATCGAGGGTTGCTGGAAGCCTGTCCTCGGCAAGCAAGCCGCCCAAAAAAGATTTTCTTGACGCGCCAAGCAAAAACGGATATTCAAAGCCGTCGATCAGCCTGTCGTACTCCGTAAGCAACCTGACGTCCTCCGCGCGGGAGAGGTTGAAGCCTATCCCTCCGTCGAGCATTATTTTTGTCTTGTCCACGCCCGCTTGTAACAGCTTGCGCACCGCCGCGCCAAGTCCGGATATCTTGTCCTCAAACATATCCTCGACTTTGGAGCCTCGCCTGTTGTGCATGACAAGCGCCGCCAGCCCGAATTTTGCCATGACCTCCGCCATGCCTTCGTCAGATAAGCAACTCACGTCGTTAATCATGTCCGCGCCCGCCTTCGCCGCCTCCTCTGCCACGGAGGCGTAAAAAGTGTCAACAGATATCGGCGCGAGCGGATACGCGCTCCTCAGCGCGCGTATTATCGGGATCACCCGCCTTGCCTCCTCTTCTGCCGAAACTTGCTCCGCGCACGGTCTTGTGGATTGCCCGCCTATGTCCAGGATCTCCGCGCCGTCCGCCAATTGCGCTCCCGCAGCTCGCACGCACGCGTCTTCTCCATATACCCTGCTGCCCTCAAAAAATGAGTCGGGAGTGGCGTTGAGAATGCCCATGATATGCGTGCCGCCCTCAAAAACTTTGCCGCGCACGGTAAAATGATACGACCTTGGACTCATCTTGGGATCACCCTTGAAACATACTCCTCCGGAAATTGCCCGCGAGTGGCGTATGTCACCGTCTTGCTGCCCGCCTTTTTCACGCCGCGAGCCGTCATGCAAGTGTGCTCCGCCTCTATGACGACAAGCACTCCCATGGGATCAAGCGCGTCGTAGATGGCGTCGGCTATCTGCGCGCCCAGCCTCTCCTGAAGTTGCAGCCGCTTTGAGCATACGTCCACAACGCGCGCAAGTTTGCTTAGCCCCGCGACCTTGTCGGACGGGATGTAGGCGATGTGCACCTTGCCGAAAAACGGCATGAGATGATGCTCGCATGTGGAGGAAAAACTTATGTCCCTTTCTATCACAAGCTCGCTGCCGCACTCTTCGAACACCTTGTTTATCTGCGCCGAGGCGTCCTCTCCGCTTCCCGAGGTGATCTCTTCGTACATGCGAGCGACGCGCGCGGGCGTATCCTTAAGCCCTTCGCGCGAGACGTCCTCGCCAATCGCCTCAAGTATCTCTCTCACAGCGTTTTCTATCCTTGTCTTGTCAACGCTCATATTCTCCTCCGATCTATATTGTTTCACCCAATTTTTCAAACAGCGTAAGCGATCCCGCAAGCAAAACCGCGTCGCAGTCCCCCGCAAGCGCTCCTCTCACGGCGGAATTGATGCCCCGCCCTATGCCGCAGGGAACGTACTTTGAAAGTATATCTTTAAGTTGCTCCGCGTCCATTGCCCTCGGCGACGGAGCGGTCACAGCCGTCGCGCGCGCACAAAGCGGAGCGATAAGCCTTGCGACCCCTTCTACGTCCTTGTCCTTGAGCGCCCCCATCACAAGATGCACGCGCTTGCCCGGGAAGTATTTTTGCATGGACGCCTTAAGCGTCAATGCGCCGTGCGGATTGTGCGCTCCGTCCAAAACGAGTGTTTTTCCTGTCGGAATGTGCAGATTAAACCTGTTTTGTGCGCTTTGAATGACTTCAAACCTTGCATGCCATTCCGTCTCGGCAAGCCCTTTTCTTATGCTTTCGTCGTCAATATCAAGCCCCTTTTCGGCAAGCGCTTTCGAGGCGCATATGGCGATCCCCGCATTGATAAGCTGATGATCGCCAAGCATTTTTATAAAATACCTTTTGCCATCATATTCGAAGGTCTGCCCGCTTAAGTCGCTCGAGACGGGTTTGGAGTCGCTTGCCACGATCAGTTTGCAAGGCATATATTTTTTTACGCCGTCGACTATCCTGAACGGACGCGCAAGCTCCCGCATGACCTCCTCGTTTGCCGCCGCAGTCACGCAAGTCCCGTCCGTTATCGCCGCTTTTTCCGCCGCGATCTTTTCAAGCGTGTCGCCAAGATAAGCGGTATGATCAAGCCCTATCGGCGTTATCACTGACAGCAGTTTGCCGTCCATGGCGTTTGTCGCGTCCCATCTTCCCCCAAGCCCGGTCTCTATCACGCACGCGTCGCAGCCCTCCGCTCCGAACGCGTAAAATGCTATAGCGGTCTCGATCTCGAACGCGGTAGGCGTAAAGCTCCCCTTGCCCGCGGCTTGACGAGTGAAATTTTCCCTCTCGATGACTTCCGCCACGATGCTCATGTATTTTGCAACATCCTCGTCCGAAAGAGGCGCGCCGCCTATCAGCCACCGCTCGTTATAGCTGAACACGGACGGCGAATTGTAGGTGCCCACCTTGTATCCCGCCGCCTTAAGTATGGACGTCAGATACGCGCAGACGCTGCCCTTGCCGTTTGTGCCCGCGACATGCACGCACTTAAGCCCTCTGTCCGGCGCGCCAAGCAGATCGAGAAGCTCGCGCATGCGCTCAAGCCCAAGGTCTATCCCCGCGCGCTCGATGTTTCTTATGTAGTTCATCGCTTCTGCGTAAATCAAAAAAGCACCTCGCAAAAGGAAGTACTGCTCGGGGGAAGCGGGAGTGAATATCGCACCGCAAGCCGTTTGGCTTTTCGTCCGCTGACACCCCCCGTTCAGACGGCACTTGACGCGCGAAATTCTACAACTTCCAAAGTTTTATTCAGCTTAGATAATCATATCACATCTCTTTTGATATATCAACAAAAATCTGCCGACTTTCCCATAAAATTCCCCGCCGAGTCAATGTGTATTTGTCGCACCAAAAATAAGAGGCTAAATTAACCCGGCACGTCAAGCGTTAGTGCCTCGGACGAACTTATTAAAATTACCCACCCTCGCGTCACGGCGTTCACCGGTTCCTTACCCCATAAAATTCGCTACGTTCCTTTCTATGGGGTACAGATCCACCCTAACTGCGTACTTAGAGTAAAACCGCTTCGCTCCGCGGTACAGCTCAGACACGGCAAAGTACTTGTATAAGAACAATCGGACAGAGAGTATATTATAATATAGGACCCCCACCATCGCGCAAAGCGCGGAGCCTCCCCCTAAATTTCACCCCACAAAATCGCTACGCAATTTTGCGGGGACCCCAATTACCTCTATCCAACGTTATCGAAG
>CANQCC010000041.1 GCA_947589635.1 uncultured Clostridia bacterium
GCATCTTAGAACTGCTTCTTGCCATCTCTATCATGCGAAATATGCGAAGCGTATATTTTTTGTGCGCGGAGAAGCGCAGCAGCTTGCGGTAGGCTTTTGGGCACCTTGCAAAGCAATGGTGCCAAGCCCTGAGCAAAATGCAAGCGTACGGGATGAGAGACAAGGAAAAACCCATTTTGCGAGGGTCGAGCGTACTTTATCGTACGTGACCTGAACAAAATGGGCTTTGACGATGTATATCGCCCCTCGATAACCTAAAAACCGCGTGTAAGTGACTGTACGGGATGAAGAGCGCGAAAGCGCCCTTTTCCTGAGCGTCGAGCGTACATAGACGTACGTGACGTGAAGGAAAAGGGCGCTGACAAAGCTATTCGCCCGTACAGGCGCTTACACGCGGTTTTTTAACGTTTGGAGAACTGCGGAGCCTTACGCGCTTTATGCAATCCGTACTTCTTCCTCTCCTTCGCTCTCGGGTCGCGGGTGAGATATCCCTCTCTCTTGAGGATGGCGCGATATGCCTCGGCGTCGGCGACGCAGAGCGCGCGAGCTATGCCGTGACGGATGGCGCCCGCCTGACCGTTGAAGCCGCCGCCCTTGACGTTGACAAAGACGTCGAACTTATCCTTGGTGTCGGTCGCGACGAGGGGCTGATTGACGATAAGTTTCATCGTGTCGAGGGGGAAATACTCCTCGAGAGAACGCTTGTTGATGACGATGTTGCCCTCACCGGGGACGAGGCGCACTCTTGCGATAGCGGTCTTTCTTCTGCCGGTGCCGAGATATTGAACCTTTTTAACTTTCTTTGTAGCCATAATTCACCTCACCTCAGTTGAGTTTAAGCTCCACGGGCTTTTGAGCCTCATGGCCGTGTTCGCTGCCGACGTAGACGCGCAATTTCTTGAGCATCTGTGCGCCGAGGCTGTTTTTGGGAAGCATGCCCTTGACCGCCTTGTAGACCGCAAAGTCGGGCTTTTCGGCCATAAGCTTTTTGTATTGAACTTGCTTGAGGCCGCCGATGTAACCGGTGTGATAGCGATAATATTTATCCTCGAGCTTCTTGCCCGTGAGGACAACCTTTTCGCAGTTGATTATTATAACATGGTCGCCGCAGTCGACGTTGGGAGTATACTCGGGCTTGTTTTTGCCCTTGAGTATGGTTGCCACCTGAGACGCGAGACGTCCGAGCACCATGTCGGTCGCGTCCACGATGTACCACTTACTTTCAACTTCGCCGGGTTTTGCCATATAGGACTTGTTGTTTTTTGCCATTGAAGACAAATCATTAGCCATAAAGCCAACCTCCGATAATTTTCTTTCGCCGATCAAGTCCTCCGTGGGAGGGGCTTAGTTCCCCGAAAGCGCATGCTCCTGCGAAAATATGCTTGTTAATAATATAAGAATTATCACAATAAGTCAAGCATTTTGCGCTCGATTTGCGATTTTTGTGCAGATTTTCGACAGCCTTGTCGCCCTCTTGTTGTCGCTCAGTCTCCCGAGCACAATATCTTGAGCGTGACGTCGCCTTTTGCCTCGGCAGTCTTGTCTCCGTTTTCGAATGTGCCGCGCTCAAGCGCAAACGTGATCCTCTTTACGGGGCAGTCCTCGCTAAAGTGCACGCGCAAGGCATAGCCGCCCTCCGCTTTGGCCATCTCGAACAGCACGTTGCCCTGCTCGCAATACAGCGTATATTCCCCCTCGCCCGCAAAAACGCGCGCGGTCACCTCCTCAAACGAGGTGGAGTTGCCCTCCCTCTCGGGCAGCATGGGGATTATCGAGCCGTCCTTCACAAACGCCGGGTAGTCCTTAAGCGCGCAGGATATGTCGTACTCCGCGCCGCCATGATAGCGCTCGCCGGTGAAGAAGTTTGTCCACTCGCCTTCGGGGAGCCATATCCGCATTTTTGTAGCGCCTTTTCTACCCTTTTTGGTCACGGGACAGATCAGCATCCTCTCTGCAAAATAGTACTGATTGCGATACTTTTTGCTGCTTGAGCGCGCGTCCTTGTCATAATAGTACATGGGGCTTATGAGCGGGACGCCCTCCGAGTGCGTGCGCACGTTCGCGCTGTAAAGATAGGGCAACAGTCTGTGGCGAAGGCGCATGAAGTCCTCCGCGATATCCTCTACTTTTTCATACAGCCAAGGCTCCTTGCTTCTGCCCTTGTTGTTTGAGTGCAGCCTGTTTATGGGCGAGAACACGCCGAATTGCAGCCACCTCAAATACAGCTCGTTGTCGCCGTGTCCGAAGAGGTGCCCGCCTATGTCGTGAGACCACCACGTGTAGCCCGCGTTTGACGCAAGCGCCGTGAAATAGGGCTGAAAACGCAGGCTCTTCCAGCATACGAAGGTGTCCCCCGAAAAGCCGAGCGGATAGCGGTGGGAGCCAAGGCCCGCATACCTTGACAAGATCATCCCGCGCTTGCCGCCGCGGCAGTTGTCAAGAAAGTGATAGTGGTTTAGAAGCCACAGCGGATCCAGCCCTTCCATCTTTGACTTTGTGCCCTGCTGCCAATCTATCCACCAGAAGTCAACGCCTTCCTCCTCGTAGGGGTGATGCAGAATGTCGAAATACGCATTCAGAAACTTCTCGTCGGTCAGGTCAAATTCCACCGTCTTTTTGGTCGCGGGGTCTATGCCGCAGGCCTCCGCCATGGCGGGATACATGTCCTCAAAATACCTGACACCGTCGCGGGGGTGCAGGTTCATAGTGACGGCAAGTCCTCTGTCCTTGAGCGCCTTAAGAAAAGCCTTGTGGTCGGGGAAGAGCGTCTTTTCAAACGAATAGCCCGTCCAGCCTCTGCCCTGCATGCTGCGATATTCCGCGTCGCGGGGAACGCTGCCCACGCGGTGCCAATCCATGTCTATCGTAGCGACGGTAAGCGGGACGTTTTTGCTTTGGAACTTGTCCATAAGCGCAAGATATTCGTCCGCGCTGTAGCGGTGATAGCGCGACCACCAGTTTGAAAGCGCGTACATGGGCAAAAGAGGCGGATATCCCGTAAGCGAATAAAACTCCTTAAGTCCGCCAAGATAGTCGTCGCCGAAAGCGAGAGCATATATATCCCTGCCGCCCTCGCGCTTTTTGACGCTGCCGTCTTCAGCAAGCAAAAAAGACGCGCTGTCGTCAAGTATCGCGACTCCGTCCGAGGCGAATATGCCCCTCCTTATGTGGCCGAGGCAGAAGTGGTCCTTCTTTGTTCGCTTGCCCTTCCAGCCGCCAAGCACGCCGAAGGTGCCGTCAAGCGTGCGCGCCGTGCCGCCCAAATTTGCCTTGTTTGAAGGCGAAACGACGGGGCCGCCGCCGATCGAGACCTTGATGTCAAGCGTTTTAAGGTCTATACTGAATTGCGCGCATTTTGTCGCAACGACGGGTTTATCCCCCGCTTTTAGCATGCTGAACTGCGGATTTGAAAAATTTCTGCAATATATCGTCTGCGTGCGCAGGTCGGTGAAAGCGCCCTTCTCCACGCGTACGATCCTGTCGGATATGACGCTTATTCTTACGTCGCCGAAAATAAAAGCATTGCCTTCTTTCGCCGCGGCAAGCGGCACAGAAAATCTTCCCATAACATACCTCTTTTATTGATATGAATATTTTACCAAACGACCCCGCCGCTGTCAATGCGCAAATTGCGGGAGCGCGGGGTTTTATAAAGTATTCTTAATATTATAAAATTTGACAGGGCAGAAAGGTATTTAGTATAATCAAAAAGCCTTAAACGACTTTTTACGGCAAAATGCGACCAAAGGACGGACTATGAAAGAAAAGCTTAAAAATATCCTCGATATGCTGACTCGCTTTGTGGATTCGGACTGGTTTATCGCTCTTCACGCGGTGCTCATCCTGCTTGGTTGGAGCCTTAACGTCTGGATACCCATGCTGTCCGTCATGGCGGCGATAGACATCCTGCCCCTCTTTTTCAAGCGGCAGACAAAGCACGTGATGATCTTGCTGTCCATGTTTTTGTTTGTGATAAGCAAGGACCGCAACGAGCTTATGACATCTACGTCGTCCATATCCCTTATCGCGATAGTCGCCGTGCTTATCGTCGGCATGGTATTCAATCTGATATTTTTCAGGCGCAGCCTCATGCCCCTGCATCCCAAAAACATCAAGGGCTTCCACGCGAGTCTGGCGGCGCTTATATTCGCGTTTGCGTTTGCGGGGCTTGGCTCGCCTTACGAGATACCCCTTCTCACCCCTCTTCTCATTTTGCTTGTGGCGCTGATCGTATTTGCGTACTCCTTCTTTGTGGTCACGCTGTCGAGGGATGAAAACAAGGCGGAGCTTCCCGAATATATGCTTAAGATATTGTTTGCGTCCGGCGTCGTCATCGCCATAGAGATGACCATATTTTACGCGCGCATAGGCAATGTCAACGACATAGTGGAGGCCATAGTCAGAAAGCGCGTGCACCTCGGCTGGGCAGGCCCCAACAATATGGCGCCCATTTTGTCCATGACCATCCCCGCCACGCTGTACTTCTGCCTCAAAAAGAATTACGCCACGCCTCTGTTCACGGTGATAGCGCTTATAGAATATGTGCTTATCCTCTTCTCCGGCTGCCGCGGCGCGATTTTGTTTTCGACCTTATCCCTGCCCGCGGTGATGCTGTACGTCGCGCAAAAAACCGAAAATCGCAAGTCGTATCCCATCACCATAGTCGTCATGTTTGCGATAGCGGTCGTGCTTGTCGCCTACTATGGCGAGATATTTGCGGAAATAATAAACGGATTCCTCTCAAAGGGCCTCGACCCAACGCGGCGCGACGAAATATACCGCCTTGCCATAGACGTCTTCCGCACCTGGCCCGCATTCGGCGCAGGCTGGGACTATAAGACGGACATCTACTTCCACAGCACATTCTTCCAGATCATCGCCACAATGGGCGTGTTTGGGTTCATCCTGTTTGCGATATTGTATTTCTGGAGGTACAAGACCTTCCTGAAGATGCGCAAGGATCCCGCCTGTCTCGCTCTGCTTGTGGGCATGCTCGCCTTTGAGGGATACGGCATGATAGACACCAACTACTTCCTGCCCAACTGCTTTATCCTGCTTATGCTTATGACCTTCGTCGCGGAGGTGAACGTGCCCGAAGGCACTTGCCTCGCGTTTGGCGGCAAAGATCCCGTCGCGCATGTGGTAGGTTTCTTCCGCATCCTCGCCGACAACGTCAAACCTGCAAAACCCGCCGAGCCTCATGAGGCCGAAGGATCCGAAGAGATAAAAGAGGGCTCCGACGCGGACGGCGAACAGACGGGAACTCCATTAAATGCCGAAAAGAGCCCCGAAACCGAAGACGAGCAAGCTGTCGATGAAAATTCTCCAATGGACGAGGCGCAAACTGCCGATAAAACGCAACCTGCGGACGAAGTTCAACCTGCGGTCGAAACGAAATCCGAGACGCAATCCGCGGACGATAAACAGGCGGAAGAAGACTCCGCCCCTCCCGCCGTGGAATAACTTTGAAATCATACTCTTAAAAAGCGATTTATCATGCTTCCGCCCTTCGGCGGAAGTTTTATTATGCGCAAATCAAAGGCGGCGGCATATATTGATAAGAGGTTTGATATGTGCGGGATCGTCGGATATACGGGGTTTCAAAACGCCGAACATATTGTCATAGACGGGCTGAAAACGCTTGAATACAGGGGTTATGACAGCGCGGGGATAGCGCTTGTGGATGGCGAGATATCCGCCTTTAAGACGGCGGGACGCGTGCGCGCGCTGGAGGAGACTCTTCCCGCGGGGCTTTGGCACACGGCGATAGGTCATACGCGGTGGGCGACTCACGGCAAGCCGAGCGCGCTCAACGCGCATCCGCACTTGTCCTTCGACGGAAAAATTGCTGTCGTGCACAACGGCGTGCTTGAAAATCAACGGGAACTTACCGAGGAGCTGTCCACGCTTGGCATAGACCGCGTGTCCGAGACGGACAGCGAGCTTATCGCGCATATGCTCGCGCTTGAAGGCGGCGATATGCTTGAAGCGGTGCGGCATGTGGGCGAAAGGCTTGAAGGCGCGGCGACTTTTCTTGCGGTGCGCGCGGGAGACTGCGCGATATACGCATACAGGCAAGGAGCTTCCATGGCGGTGGGCGAAGGAGAAGGCGAAAGTTTTGCGGCAAGCGACTCCCTTGCGCTGTCAAGATACATAAAGAAGGCGATCATGCTGTCGGACGGCGAATATGCAAAACTTACCAAAAGCGGCGTGGAGATATATTTTGACGGCGAGCGCGTGACGAGGGCGCCCATATCCATCCGCAGGACTCCTCCCGGCGAATGCGTCTGCCATATGCGCGCGGAAATAGACGAGATCCCCGAAGCGCTTAAGCGCACCTTCAACAAAATAAACGAGAGCGCGGACGAGGAATTGCTCTCTCGCATAAGGGGAGCAAAGCGCATACTTCTCACGGGCTGCGGCACCGCGTATCACGCATGCCTTTACGGCAAAGCCATACTTGAAAAAACGCTGGACATAGCCGCGGAAGCTACCCCGGCAAGCGAGTTCGATCGCGTGCGACTAAAGGACGACTGTATAGCGATATGCGTGACTCAAAGCGGAGAGACGGCGGACGCGATAGACGCAATAAAGCGGTGCAAAAAAGAAAATATCTATACCGTCGCGCTTACAAACGTCGAGGAGAGCTACGCGGCGGCGCTTGCGGACAGAGCGCTTTTTCTCGACGCGGGCGCGGAGATCGCCGTGGCGGCGACGAAGACCTACGATTGCCAATTGCTAGCGTTGTACATGCTGGCTAAAGCGGCAAGCGGCGACAAAATGACTTTATCCGAATTTGCCGCCCTAAAAGAGGAGGCGAGGCGCGCCCTGTCCCTCGACGAATTGTACGAGGACAGGATCGCCGACTCCAAACTGATGTTCATAGGCAAAGGCCTCGATTGCGTGACCGCGCGGGAAGGGGCGCTGAAATTCAAGGAGATAACCTATAAACAGACGGACGCCTACCCCGCGGGCGAGCTGAAACACGGCACGGTCGCGCTTGTGGACGGAGGAGTCACAGTAATTGTTGTCGCTACGGCAAAGAGCGCAAAGTCCCGCATAGAAGCCGCGGTAAGCGAATTGAACTCCCGCGGCGCGTATACTGTGGCGGTCAGCGCGGTGGGCGACGTCGGCGCAAAACGCACGCTTGAGATATCGGGCGACATAGGCGAGGAGCTGCTGCCCATCGTGGCGGCGATACCCCTGCAAAATCTCGCGCTTACCACCTCGCTGTGCCTCGGGCTCAACCCGGACAAGCCGCGCAACCTCGCAAAGAGCGTGACCGTGATCTGAGCGCTTTATAAGCTGTCATACAAATTAAATATTGCCATATCTTTATCCCGATACGGCGGCACAAGACGAAAAAGACGGCGAAGTCATCGCCGTCTTTTAGTTGCAATCTTACATTATAATATTGCCCGCTTTTATCGCCTTATTGTCGATAAAGTCCGCTTTCTTGCCATGCGCAGAATTGTAGATAGCTGTTCTGCATTGCCGTTTATTATCTTTCAGATTTCGCGAAACTTTTGCACCTTCATCTTAAGGCGATACTTCTCACGCAGAGCGGCAATCTCTTTCATCATTGGGCTTTTATGGTGAAAATCGAGCGCTTCCTGACTTTCCCAAGCGTCGACAAGCAGCACGGTCTCGGGGTCGTCCATAGGCAGAAAATACTCGTAGCGCAAATTGCCCTCTTCGGCGCGGATCTTATCTACAAGACCGCTTGAGGTCATCTCTTCGGCGAACTTTCTCGCGCCGCCGTCCCTTCCCGTGTAGTAGATATTGACCGTAAACGCCATACGTCCTCCTTACGGCAATTTGTCGTATTCGCTTTGCTCGACGGGCTCAAGCCACTCGTTGGATGCGTTCTCGCCAGGGACCTCTATCGCAAGGTGGGAAAACCAGCTGTCCTTCGCCGCGCCGTGCCAGTGCTTTACGCCCGCGGGGATGTTGACGCAGTCTCCCGGCCTCATCTCTATCGCGTCTTTGCCCCACTCTTGATAATATCCTCTGCCCGCCACGCAGACGAGGATCTGTCCGCCGCCCTTGTCCGCATGATGGATATGCCAGTTGTTGCGACAGCGGGGCTCGAACGTGACGTTGAATATGCCCACCTGCTCTTTGGAAACGGGCGCGAGATAACTTTTGCCGCTGAAATATTGCTTGAAGCCGTCGTTGGGCGCGCCGATGGGAAAGATCATGGCGTTTTCATGCGCCGCTCTGCCCTCGTCCGCGCTCTCCTCAGCCCAGACTTCCTTTGCCATATTGAAGACCGCCCACGCCTTTGGCCAGCCCGCATAAAACCCTACGTGTGTGACGACGGCGGCGATCTCCTTTCTTGTTACGCCCGCCCTTTTTGCGTTTTCAAGATGATATCTGAGCGAGGAGTCTGTGACCCCCGAAGCCATAAGCGCGACGACCGTGATAAGGCATCTCGTCTTATGGTCTATGTCCCGATTGTTCCAGTTCTCTCCAAAGAGGACGTCGTCGTTGAAGTGCGCGAAGTCGGGAGCAAATTTCCCAAGCGCCTTTCTTCCCGCGTCCTGCGTGATCTTTTCCATATAGGTCTCCTTTTATGCTCTTAAGATTGCCCCGGGCCTTTAGCCCGCAAGCAAGCGCGTCGTTTGCTCTTCCGCTTACAGGTCTTGTCCATTCGCCCGAAAGGGAAGACTGCTTGGTTTTGTGGGCGAGTTACAGGTCAATGCCGCTCACCCAGGCTTTGATCGCGCTTTCGCTCGCTCCGTTTATAAGTTTTCCGCCCTTCCATATCGCGCGCGGAGCGCAAGGCTTGAGGTCGCCTTCCGTCTTTCCGAGGCCGCTGCCGCCGCTCGTCGCAAACAGCACGATCTCCTTGCCCGAAAAGTCGTAGCTTTCAAGGAAAGTCTTGATTATCGTGGGCGCGGTATACCACCAGATGGGAAAGCCTATAAACACCGCGTCATAGTCCGCAATATTTCCAATGCGGCTTGAAATTTCGGGACGCGAAGACGCGTCCTTCATCTCAACGGTGGAGCGGCTGTTTTTATCCGTCCAATCAAGGTCCGCGTCTGTGTAGGGCGTCTTTGGCACGATCTCAAACAGGTCCGCGCCCAAAACTTTCGCCACCGCGATCGCCGTGCGCTTTGTGACACCGCTCGCGGAAAAATACGCCGTCAGAATCTTTTTGCTCATATCCTGCCTCCTTAACCTTAATTTATATCTGATTTTATAAAGTTCAAGCCATAATATCCCTCGTTATATTTTAGCAAACTTATAAGGCCATTTCAATGCAAAACGCAAGAAATTTGCCCTATTTTGCCGCAGGAGTCGCCGCCCCTGCCCCTCCTGTCGCCGCGAGATTTCGGCTTGGGAGCGCGGCGGAAAAATTTTGACAAAAAATTTGCGCGCAGAAGTTGACAGCGGCAAATCGCTGTGCTATATTTATACCTGTTTTTGAATATGCTATGCGAATGGCGATTTTTTCTTAGGAGCGAAAACTCCTAAAAAAAAACGCCTTTTTTTATTTGTTTACCCCCCCTCAAAAGGGCAAAAAAGGCGGCGGAGGGAGCTATGACAAAGTACATTTTCGTGACAGGCGGCGTGGTATCGGGCCTCGGCAAAGGAATAGTCGCGGCGTCGCTTGGCAGACTGCTGAAGTTGCGCGGATACAAGGTAGCGGCGCAAAAGTTCGACCCGTATATGAACATCGACCCGGGCACGATGAATCCCACTCAGCACGGCGAAGTTTTCGTGACCCGCGACGGCGCGGAGACCGACCTAGACCTCGGACACTACGAGCGCTTTATAGACGAGGATCTTACCAAATTTTCAAACCTCACAAGCGGCAAAGTGTATTGGAGCGTGCTAAACAAGGAGAGGGCGGGCGAATACCTCGGCCAGACCGTGCAGATAATTCCTCACGTCACAAACGAGATAAAAAGCTTCATCGTCAAAAACGTCGAGGCGACGGGCGCTGACGTGCTTATCACAGAGATCGGCGGCACGATCGGCGACATAGAATCGCAACCCTTCCTTGAGGCGATACGCCAATTTTCATTGGAAGTGGGAAGAAAGAATTGTCTGTTTATCCACGTTTGCCTTGTGCCCTACATCAGCGGCTCGGACGAATACAAGTCCAAACCCGCGCAGCACTCCACAAAGGAGCTGCAGGCCATGGGCATAGCCCCCGACATAATCATAACGCGCTCGGACGACGACTGCGGCGAGGCGATACGCAAAAAAATTGCGCTGTTCTGCAACGTCAAAGAGGATTGCGTTATCGCAAACACCACCGCGGACTGCCTGTACGAAGTGCCTATGATGCTGCATAAAAACG
Organism: uncultured Clostridia bacterium; assembly: GCA_947589635.1. Lineage (GTDB taxonomy): Bacteria > Bacillota > Clostridia > Christensenellales > CAG-917 > CAG-475. The sequence goes on from CANQCC010000041.1 coordinate 10,316, forward strand.
GCCTTGACAGAGTCGTCTGCCGCGAACTCGGCCTCAAAAACAAGTGCGACCTGACCCCATGGAAGGCGATGATAAAGGACATCCATTCAAGAAAGGGCTTTACGGACATCGCGATAGTCGGCAAATACGTCGCTTTGCACGACTCCTATCTGTCAATAGTGGAATCCCTCAACCACGCCTCCTACGCCTGCCACACCAACGTCAGGCTGCGCTGGGTGGACAGCGAGGAGATCACCGCCGCCAACGTCAAGGAAAAACTTAAGGGCATCCAGGGAGTCCTCGTCCCGGGCGGCTTCGGCATAAGAGGTACTGAGGGCATGATAGAGGCGTGCCGCTATGCGCGCGAAAACGCCATCCCCTACTTCGGCATATGCCTCGGCATGCAGATAGCCGTCATCGAATACGCAAGAAACGTCGCCGGCATTGCCGACGCCACAAGCGGCGAGTTCAAAAAGAGCGGCTCCCACGTGATAGACCTCATGCCCGACCAGAACGGCAAAAAACTTGGCGGGACCATGCGCCTCGGCGCCTATCCCTGCGTCATCAAGGAGGGCACGTTGATGCAAAAAGCGTACGGCGCGCAAGAGATAGAGGAGCGCCACCGCCACCGCTATGAGTTCAACAACGACTTCCGCGACAGGCTGACCGACGCAGGACTTGTGATAAGCGGCACCTCCCCCGACGGCGTGATAGTCGAAACCGTAGAGGCCCCCTCCGACGCATTCTTCATCGGCGTGCAATTCCATCCCGAATTCACCTCCCGCCCCAACCACGCCAACCCGCTCTTCCGCGAGTTTGTCGCCGCCGCCAAGGCAAAATAGGCGGCAATTTTCAAGCCAATCTAATATTTTATATACACCTACAGAAAAATATCGGACATTTTGTTCGATATTTTTCTTTCCCGCGGTTGACACATTCCGCGCTATTTATTAAAATATACTTAAAGGAGTACATTATGTTTCATATCATAGTTAACCCCATCGGGGGCAAAGGCAAGACGATAAAGGCGCTGGAGCGCGTAAAGGATATCCTTTCCGAGCGCGGAGAGGAGTTTGAAATTCACGAGACTCAGCACAAAGGACACGCGACGGAGATCGCTCGCGACCTCAGCGCGCAGCCGGACACGAAACTTATCGTACTTGGCGGAGACGGCAGCTTCAACGAGGTGCTAAACGGCATAGAAAACTTCGAAAACATAACGTTGGGACTTGTGCCCTGCGGCACGGGCAACGACTTTGTGGCGGCGTCCGGACATCCCCAAAAGACGGACGAGGCGATGAAAGTCATACTTGACGGCAACGTCTCCTATATAGACTTCATCCAGCTTGACGACCGCCGCGCCCTCAACGTGCTCGGCGCGGGCATGGACGTCGACGTGTTGCTGAAATATGCCGAGATGAAGCCCTTCCACGGCAAGGTCAAATATTATGCCTCGTTGTTCTGGGTGCTCGCGCATCCCAAGTGGCACCATATGAAATTTACCATCGACGGCGAGGAACTTGGCGAGCGCAGCGTATTTATGATCGGCATAGGCAACGGCAAAAGCATCGGCGGCGGCATCCCCATCTGCCCCGGCGCGGTCGTTGACGACGGCAAGCTGAGCATAGTGGTTGTCAACGAGATGAAAAAGAGCCGTATCCCCATCGAACTCCCCGGCTTTTTGAAGGCAAAACACGTCAATAAACCCTACACCGAAGTCTTCGAAGGCAAAGAAGTCAAAATCGAAGTGCTCGACGACAGCAAATTCGAAGCCGACGGCGAAATCTTCGGCGGCTCTGAAATCAATTGTCATATCGTCACCAACCAACTTAAAGTATACAGGTAGAAGCGGGGCTCCTCGCCCCTCCCCTCGGCAAATGGCGTTACGCCCTTTGCAAACCCGTGCTAAAAACGCGAGCTCGGCAATC
>CANQCC010000042.1 GCA_947589635.1 uncultured Clostridia bacterium
TTGCGGGAGTGACTCAGTGGTAGAGTGTCACCTTGCCAAGGTGAAAGTCGCGGGTCCGAGTCCCGTCTCCCGCTCCATACGCGCTCGCGCCAAAGCAGCAATGCCGCCCGCGCGCTTCGGCACCTTAGCCAAGTGGTAAGGCAAGGGTCTGCAAAACCCTCATGCTCCGGTCCAAATCCGGAAGGTGCCTCCAAAGAGGCGGTACACAGCGTACCGCCTCTAAACTTAACCAAATTTGCAAATATAATTTGCCGATGTGGCGGAACAGGCAGACGAATGAACGATGTTCATCCCGGCGTCTGCCTCAAAAAACTTAATATAATTTGCCGATGTGGCGGAATAGGCAGACGCAAGGGACTTAAAATCCCTCGATGGCAACATCGTATCGGTTCGAGTCCGATCATCGGCACCACTCCCAACCTATCTTGAACCCACTTAATAGTGGGATAGGTTTGGACTTTTTATTTTGACATAGGCAAGGCATATTATGCCGCGAAAAGTTCTTGTTATAGACAAGCTCGCGCCTAAAAGACAAATGGACTTTCTGACCGCTTGATTTTCATGTTGGTTTATGGCATAATCATAATACTGATAAACAGGAATTTAGCGAGAACAAGTAAGTAATGGAGTATAAGAATATTTTACAAGTCGATTGCCGCAAATCATTTCGTGAATGGCTCAGCGTTTATTCAGATCAAGAGATAGAATGTTGGGTCAATGTAAAGCGCGGGAAGCCTGTTGACGACACCCACTTTTGGTATATTGACGCTGTGGAAGAGGCACTTTGCTATGGTTGGATAGACAGCCTCGCGGGCGATTCTCAGGCGGCGAAGGACGTCGCGGAGGAGCAAAAGAAAGCCATCGACGACGATTGGGATACGACGGGCGGCCTGTCCTCGGACGACGCGCTAAGCCGCATGCTTGACAGCGCGCTGAATTCGGTCAAGCCCAAAATGGAGCGCGCGGTCCTGTTGTCTTTGGCGCCCTCGCTTGCCGCGGACAAGTCCATCGACGACGTGAAGGGCAGCGAACTCGAGGGCCTCAAAAAGGCGAAAGAGGCATATGAAAACGCCTCCGAAGAGACGAAGCTCGCGCTTGACGAGCAAGCCGTCCACGACGGATATGAAAACTTCCTTGCGAAGTTGGACGCGTACATTTTAAGGGCGCAGGAGCTTAACAAACTGAACCTCTGGTGGCTTATAATTCTGCTTGCGGTGATGTTGGCGGCGGAGTGCGCGGCGATTATAGTTCTTGCGCTTAAGAAGGGCGACAAGAAAGACGATAACGTCGAAAAAGGCGACAAGGAAACCAAAACGGACAATGCCGAGGACAACGGCGAAACTTCCTGAAAAGAAGCCCGAGGACGATAACGGCATAGATCCGGCAGACAAGACAGGCGAGGAAAAGAGGCAAAACTCGCTGAAAAACGCTTGAAAAACGTATTAAATTTATGGAGGAAGAGGATATGAAAAGAAACGAAGGGCGCCGCTCCGAAACAAATTCGGAGGGCAGAGCGCGCAGGAGCGCAAACAAGGCATACGTCAGCATTTTGCCCGCGATAATTCTGGGCGCGGCGGTGATCCCGTCCTCCGCGGTGATAGTATGCGCGGTGTTGGGCGCGCTTGTAGTGGCGGCGGGCGCAGCGATAGCCGCGATACTTATCGTCAAAAAGAAAAAGGGCAAGGCGCAAGTTGCAGATGTAAAGGCTCCCGTCGAGGCGCAACCTGCGGCGGAACAAGATAAGTCGGTGCAAGTCGCTACGCTTGAAGAGGGCAATTCCGCCATAGAAAAACAGCCAGAAGAGCCCATAGGCAGACAAGCCGAAGAGAAGGCGAGCGCGGAAGAGGCGCCTATTGAGGCGTCCGAAGAGAAGGCGCAGCCCGCCCTCGAAGACGAGACAAGCTACCTTTCGGGATTTGAGGAAACGGGCGACGTAAGCGGCAGGGCGTATGACGCCAAGCGGCATGCCTTTGTGTTTGTGCGCTACGATCGCAGCTACGCCTCAAGGCTTATTCAGGCGGACGAAAAGACAAAGAACTATTATGACGAGATAAAGGCAGAACTTCTGGCATATAAGGGCGTCAAAAACCGCATAAGCTGGAGGCATGAAAACTTCCGCATAGGCCGCGAGAGAGTGGCAAAATTGCAATTCAGAGGCAAAAAACTTTGCCTGTATTTGCCTCTCGACCCCAACGATTACGCGGACAGCAAGTATAAGATCGAGGACTTCGGCGACGTCGTAAAAAACAAGGACGTGCCGCTTGCCTACCTCATCAAGAACGATCTGCGTTCGCGCTACGCGAAGGAGCTTATCGCGATATCCATGGCGCGTTACGGGGCTCAAAAACAAGAAAGGCAGGCGGAAAATTATTCAAAAGATTATCCCTACGATACGCTTGAGAACCTCATCGAGCGCAAACTTATCAAGGTCATCATGGGCGAGCAGGAGGCAGCCGAGGCCGCTGCGGACAACGATACGCCGCTGAAGGCCGCCGAGGTCGTGCGCGAGGTCAAGGCGGAAAGCGTCAAAAAGATGATATCCGACGAGCGCGCCTCCCATCTCATCGAGGAGAGCGTGCGCATTGCCGACCGCACTCGCACGGGCTTTGTAAACGTGGACGTACTCGGCCGCAACTTCGGCGCGGGGGAGAGGGTGACCCTCGACGAGATGAAAAAGCGCATAAAAGGCTTTGACAAGCGCATGACCTATGTAAAAGTGCTCGCGCGCGGCGTGCTGGACAAGCCTCTTGTCGTGGAGGGCGACGACTTTTCAATCGACGCGGCGAAGATGATATTGCTTACGGGCGGGAAGGTCATACGCACAAAACGCAGATAAAACGCTCGATTAGAATATCGAAATATAGGTAAATAGATATGCAAAGCAAGGATTTTTTCTACGGCATGGACAAGGATACCTACTCGCGCTTTTTTGCGCCCGTGATAGCCTTCAAGTGCAAGCATAAACTTGAGCATATGGGCGCGGTTTTGCTTGCGACGGAGCATTTCCCCGCCGTGCGCGACAGGTTTATGAGGCAGGGGACGGACGCGGCGCTTTTTGAGGAAGAGGAGCGCGACTTGGTTGCGCGCTATGACGAGATATGCCTAAAAATCATGCCTCGGCTTGACAAAACGTTTGAACGAGTTGTCGGCGACGTGCAGCAAAAGGGCGACTTTATTGCTTTGATATGCGCGAACTTGGCAAATGTAGAAGGGATCTTCAATGCGGACGACGACGCGATATCCGCCGCTTATGCGCGCTGCGAGGGCAAGTCCCGCATAGAGTGCGCCGCCATATTTGAAGAGGCTATGGGGCTTGACGCGGGCGTCTTGTCCTTCGCCGCCGACGAGGCGTACAAAAATTTGTTTGACTAAGGATATCTCGCAAGAAGGCAATCAAGCATATGAGGCAATCGTTAAATAATGTAATCTCGCAAGTAATAAAATCGCGCAAATGAAGCGATCGCGATAATAAGATGATTGCATAAAACAGCATTCTGATGGGACAAATCAGTCCTTTGCGCCGGGGGGAGACCCCGGCGCTTTTTCTTATAAAAATTCGTCGCAAAAATTTTTTATTAAAAATTTTTACAATGTGGACAAAAACCTTTGACAAATATGTACGGGGGGGGGGTATAATTTATTTTGTATAAGTATATTTGCGCGTTTATGCATATATAGATAACGTGATTTTTCGAAAACGCGTTCGAAAATTCGAAAAGAGGATAGTTATGAAAAGAAAAAGCATCTTTTTCATGTTGATCTCGGTGGTCATAGTCGTGGCGGCGCTTGCCGTCGCGCTTACCGCTTGCGGCGAGAAGAAGGACGGCTCCATCTGCAGTCACTCGCAGAAGACCTACGTCGGGGAAGTGACTCCCGCCACATGCACGACGCAGGGCGTCGCAAAGTACAAGTGCGGCGTTTGCGGCGAGGAAGTCGAGGTCAAGACGGATATCGTCCCGACCGCGCACGTCTGGGACGAGGCGCACGAGATCCGCGAAGAGCATTGCGACGCGCCCGGCACGCTTACGCACACCTGCCTGAACTGCGGCAAGACGGAGACCGTTACGATATCTTCCTACGGCCACAGGTACGTGAGGTCGGAGGTCATCCCCATCACGTGCGAGCAGCAGGCGGAATATTATTACGAATGCGAGATATGCCACGACCATTATACGGAATATATCCCTCCCAAGGGGCACACCGCGGGCGAGTGGCAGGCCGCGGATAACGGCGCGCCCACCTGCACACAGATAGGCACCGAAGTGAAAAAGTGCGTCGATTGCAACAAAGTTGTCGAGACTCGCCGCCAAAACGCCTACGGTCATGTGCCTATGACGCCCGTCGAGACAAAGAAAGCCACTTGCGAGGAACACGGCGAACTTACCACCTTCTGCGAGAGGTGCGGGGAAGTTATCGAAAAGAAAAACACGCCTTTTGCGGACCATATTCGCGTCCCCATCGGCAAATACATAGAGCCCACTTGCACCAGCCTCGGCAAATCCGCCGGCGAGATGTGCAGCGTTTGCCTGACCGTCTTCGAAAGACAGGAAGACATCCCCATGAGGGATCATAACTACGAACGCGGCGTCTGCGTCGATTGCGAAGCCGAAAAGGAGTGCCGCGCCACGTTTATGGCGGCGGGCGAGCAGGTTGGACGTCCTATATTTTTCACGGTCAGCACGGCGGATACCGTCAAGCAACAGGAGCCTTCCGTGCCCTATAAACCCGGCCGCAGAAACGGCAGATGGGAAGATTATACTCCGCTTTACGACGACATAGTCATCAACGCCATCTACGAGCTTATCGGCTATCACATCGACTATAAACTTGAATGCGAAGATTATGACGGCGGCAGCAGCGTGAAGAACAAAAACGCGACTTCGTATACGGCAGAAGAGGTCGTGACCCTAAAAGACCTCGAACTTCCCGGCTACAGGTTCGAGGGCTGGTTTGACGAATCGGGTCAGAAGGTCGAGGTGATCGACCCCACCGTCCCGGGATTTGTGTTTAAGAACATCACGCTCACCGCAAAATGGGAATATGCAAACTACTCCATAGACTATGTGGACATCGACGGCTTTGACAGCGCCTCCTACAAGAAGACGTACACCAAGGATTCTCCCACATTCGATCTGCCCACTCTCAGCAAAAACGGCTATATTTTCAAGGGCTGGAGAAACGGCGACGAACAGGACGTGCTTACCAAGATAGTCGTCGGCTCCTATGGGGATCTTACGCTTTCGCCCGTCTTCGAAACGATAGTGTACGACATAACCTACGTGGACGATCACGGCGCGGAAAATCCCAACCCGAAGACGTACACGGTGGAAACCGCCACGATAGTGCTTAAGGCGCTTGAGAAGGCGGGATATAAATTTACGGGCTGGACGTCAAACGGCGTGAAAAAGGACAGCATAGCGTTCGGCTCTTACGGCGAGCTTACCCTCACCGCGACCTGGGAGAGGGAAGAGTATACCATCACATATCAGAATATCGACGAAAAATATACGCGCGACTTCCCGCAGAGCTACAATGTGGAGTCCGAGGCGATAGAGCTTCCCTCCGTCTCCATCCCCGGCTGCGAGTTTGACGGCTGGCTGCTTGACGGTGCAAAGGTCACGCACATAAGGGCGGGTTCGCACGGCAACGTAGTGCTTGTCGCAAAGTTCATCCCGTACAAATACACCGTGAAACTTGACGCAAACGGCGGCGTGCTTCACAACTCCACGCAGGAAGTTTCCTATGACGAGAGATATACCCTCGAAGTGCCCGTCAGGGTCGGATATGAATTCCTCGGCTGGTTCGCGGGAAGGGACGGCGGCGCAAAGCAGCTTACCGACGCAAACGGCGAAAGCCTCGACCCCTTCAAGTGGACGGATATTGTTACTTTCTCCGCGCAGTGGAAGATCCGCACATATACCGTGACCTTCGCGACGGGTTCGGGCGGCAGCAGAGTGGAAGACAAAAAGTTTGAATACAACTCGCCGTTTGTGCCTCCCGCGGAGCCTACAAGAAGCAACTATTTCTTTGCGGGCTGGTACGACGGGGATGTAGAATATACGACTTCGACGCTAATTACAAGCGACGTCACTCTGACCGCAAAATGGGTGGACAGCATAGCGATAAGCGATATAACAGGGCTTAAGGCGATCGCCTCCGCCCCCGACAAGAACTATCACCTTACAAACGATATCGACCTCCGCGGCGATGTCTGGACCCCGATACCGGAATTTTCGGGCACGCTCAACGGCCGCGGGTTCAGGATATACAACTTCTCGCTGAGTTCGACGGAGCCCGGCGAAAACTTCGGTTTCTTTGCTGTCAACAACGGAACGTTGAAAGATCTTACGATCGCCAACTTCACAATCAACGTCTCCCTTGACGCGGGCAATATAAATATGGGCGGCTTCGTGGGCAAAAACGGAGCGAACGGCGTCATTCAGAATATAATTTCAAAGAGCGACGCTCAAACCACCACGATGGTCTTCAACTGCATCCAGAATGGAGGGTCTCCTCAGACCTGCGCCGGCGGACTTGTGGGCAGAAACGAGGGCAAAGTGCTGTTCTGCACTCAGGAGATGGACATCAAATATACGGTAGGCGATACCGATCGTAAGGAAACGCGCACATATCAGTCTGCACATTTGGGCAATCTGATCGGATATAACGCCGGCGAGATCGCAAATTGCAGCGTGGAAGGCCCCATGGAAGTGAATGCAAGGACCCAACACAGCGAATGGGGAGGGTATCAAGGCGATATTTTGTATAATTTGGCTTTGTATGTCGGAGGACTTGTCGGCTACAACGCCGCCAATGCGTCCCTTAAAGAGAGCAACGCCACGACTTACATCAAGGGCAGTTATACCGAAGTCACGCAATACAGCAGCAGGATAGGCGTAGCTGTGGGCACAAATATGGGACTTGTGAGAAACTGCTTCGCGATGGGCGAGATGAGCGGAAATTACTACAATTTCATCGGCGCTCTTGTGGGTCACAACGGCGCCGGCGGACGCGTCGAAAGCAGCTACTCGTTTGCGGAGGTAAACGCCACATATGCGCCTACGATAGGCGGACTTGTGGGCTGCAACGACTCCGTCATCCAAAACTGCTACGCGACGGGCGACGTCAAGTGCGCGGCAAATTCTGACATAGGCGGACTTGTGGGGCACAACACGTCGACGGGCTCCGTCTTCAAGTGCTTCACGATGAACGACGTCACCGTACCCGGCGGCAACGCGGGCTACGTGATTGGCAAAAACGACGGAGTGCTGCAAAACAGCTACTATTCGCAAAGCAACGTCATAATGATCGGCACACAATATGTCGAGCAGGGGACGGACTATTCAAAAGCCATCCGCATAGCGCGCAACAAGATCTGGACGGAAGAATTTTTGTACGGCACGCTCTATTGGGACAACGAGGGTTGGGCGATCCTGACGGACGCCAATCCCCGCCTCGATTGGGAGCTTGCGGTAGGACACAACTTCACGATAAAGACGGAGGACCCGACCTGCGAGGAAGAGGGCTTCACGATATACTCCTGCAATGATTGCGGCATAATCTTCGTCAAGGACTACATCCCCGCGCTTGGGCATCAATATCACACCGAAAGCATAGTCCCCGCGGGCTGCACTACGGAGGGCTATACCCTCAAGGAATGCGACGTCTGCTATACGCAGATACACGACGATATCCGGCCCGCCACGGGACACCCGCTTGACAGGTCGACCGTAAGCGACGAGCAATCGCACAGGGCGACTTGCACCGCCCCGGGCACGATCGTATATCACTGCGACGCCTGCGGCAACAACTACTCGGTCGAGGAGAAGGCGCTTGGACATACGATCTCGGGCGACAGCAAAGACCACAGGGACGCGACTTGTTCCGTGCCCGGCAAGGACACCTATGCGTGCGGGACTTGCGGACAGGACTTCGACGTGGAGATACCTTGCATTCCGCACCACCTTGTCGACGTCAGCTATCAAGCGCCGACTTGCGGCATAGTCTACACGGACGGGGAGATCGACCTTGGCAAGAGCAAACCCGTAGACGGACATTATGCTGGACAGAGATGCGACAAGTGCGACTTTATCGCATACGGATGCGGAGTTATCCCCGCGCACACCTTTGTCCACTCCTCTTACACGACGGAGCCGACCTGCACCCATGCGGGCGTGGAAACGCTGAAGTGCAGTCAGTGCGGATTTGAAAAGACGGGCGTAGAAGTGCCCATGATCGCGCACACGGACAAGGACGGCAACTTTGAGTGCGATGTGTGCAAGAATACGACGTTTTCTGAACTGCAACTTAGCCAGTTTGTCCACATTAAGGAGGCAAGCGATTTCGAGCTTATACGCAAAGAGCCGTATAATTTCTATTGGCTGGATAGCGATATTGACTTCGGCGGCGAAAATTGGAAGCCTATCGGCACAAAGGAGCAGCCTTTCAACGGCATATTCTTCGGCGCGGGGCACACCATAAACGGCGTCAACTTCGAGGCGAGAGACAACAGCGACGTCAATGTGCTTGGCCTGTTCGCCTATAACAGCGGCAAGATAATCAACCTTAAACTTGGCGCTTACACGCTTACCACCTACAACGCGGACGTCGTGTTTGGAGGCATAGTCGCCTACAATAACTATAACGGCGAAGTGAGGGATTGCTCGCTTGTCGGCGAAAAGGGCAACTGCAAGATCGAAGCCACCGTCGAGCTTATCGTGACGGACTACAGCGCGCACGAGCTTTCGATGAGCGGCAGCACAATCGGCGGCCTCGTCGGAGTCAACGAAGGCCTCATCGACAATTGCAAGCTCAACAACAACATCGAAGCCACCTTCAAAAACATATGCGAGATAAGGTCCGAAGAAGTGTTAAGCTCGCTCGTATCGCTGATTAAGAATACAAGCGCCGTCACCGAGCAGCGCGTGACCTACGGCGGAGTCGTCGGCGAAAACAAACACATCGTCAGCAATTGCAGCTCGCTGGGCGTCATATCCGCCGACGTCAACCTGACCGCAACACTCACGTATATGAGGGGCAAGGCGTACGCAAACACCTATTTCTATGCGGGCGCGATAGTCGGGCGCAACGGAGGCGACATCACGGGTTGCATGGTCTCCTCCCGCATGAGACACAACCTGCTCAACCGCGACGTCACCGAAAACGCTCCGTCATTCTTGAACGGCTTGCTTTATGAGATGGGTTATTCCTATCATAACTCTGCGCCGATCTACGGCGTGGACGGGCTTTCCGGATACAACGACGAGGGCTCCACGTTTGATTGCAAAGTGATCTCAAACTGATAATCGCAAATTAAAATCGCTCCCATTTTGCGGGAGCGATTTTAATTATCCCAAAACGGGCGCCTTCCGCGTGGGCGGATATATTTGGCGAGATGACGTTGATATCCGCATAAATGGCGATAAGACGGCGTAAAGCGCGGGCGATTATCAGGCATATAAAAAATGTATTTATAAAAAAATGATATAAAGTACTTTCAATTTGTTTACAATTTGGTTTGATTGTGCTAAGATATCCCACGTACTTGCGACGAGGTTTTGACAGAACTCCGAGTCTCTACTTGGTTGCAAGCGAATATTTTATCCAGCGAAGGAGGTTAAACAATGGATAAGGAACTTAAGCAACAGATCATCGCTCAGTATGGCAGAAGCGAGGGCGACACAGGCTCTCCCGAAGTGCAGATCGCTCTTCTTACCGAGCGCATTAAGGAGTTGACGGAGCACCTCAAGGTGCACAAGAAAGACCACCACAGCCGCAGAGGCCTGCTCATGATGGTCGGTCACAGGAAAAATCTGCTCAACTATCTTAAAGACGTAGACATCGAGAGATACCGTGCGATAGTCAGCGCATTGGGCCTCAGAAAATGATCTATACCGGGTGCGGTTTTTCCCGCACCCGTTTTTTTGAAAATACAGGGGATGACGGAATCCCCGAGAACAGGAGATATATATGGAAAGAAAAATTTTCAAGACAACGGTCGGCGGCAGGGAGCTTATTGTTGAAACAGGCGCCTATTGCTCGCAGGCAAACGGTTCGTGCGTAGTGCGTTGCGGCGACACGGTCGTCATGGTCAATGCGACTATGAGCAAGGCTCCGCGCGAAGGAATGGACTTTTTCCCTTTGAGCGTTGACTACGAAGAGAAGATGTATGCAATCGGCAAAATTCCCGGAGGCTTCAAAAAGCGCGAGGGCAGGGCAAGCGACAAGGCGATCTTGACATCCCGCCTCATCGACCGCCCTATTCGTCCTCTCTTCCCCAAGGGACTGTATAACGACGTTACCGTCATCGCGACGGTGCTTTCGGTGGACACCAACATTCCTCCCGAAGTGTTTGGCATGATAGGTTCGTCCGTCGCTCTCAGCATATCCGACATTCCGTGGGCAGGTCCCACAGGATCCGTCGTCGTGGGACTTGTGGACGGGCAGTACGTCATCAACCCCGACAGCGAGCAGCGCGCAAAATCCCGCCTTACGCTCAATCTTAGCGGCACTAAGGACGCGATCATGATGGTCGAAGCGGGCGCGGACGTCATTTCCGAAAAGGAGATGCTCGGCGCAATCATGTTCGGCCATGAGGAGATCAAAAAGATAGTCGCCTTCATCGAGGACATCCAAAAACAGATCGGCAAGCCCAAGCAGGATATCGAGCTTGAGCATATCCCCGAGGCAATCGACGCCGCCGTGCGCGAATACGCCGACAAGAAGATGGACTATGTGCTTGAGGCCTTCGAGCGCTACGAGCGCGAGGCAAGAGAAGACGCGCTCAACGAGGAAGTGCTTGCGCACTTTGCGGACGACTTCACCGACGAGCCCAAGAAGATCAAATTTATCCTTGACAGCCTCTACTACCTCAAGAAGGAGAAGGTGCGCGCCAAGATCCTCAACGACGGCGTGCGTCCCGACGGCAGAGCGCTCACCGAGATCCGTCCTATTTGGATAGAGGTAGGCATGCTCCCGCGCGTGCACGGCAGCGCTATCTTCACAAGAGGCCAGACTCAGGCGATGACCACCTGCACGCTCGGCACGATTTCCGAGGCGCAAAGGCTTGAAGGACTTGACGACGACTACTATAAGAGGTATATGCATCAATACAATATGCCCGGCTACTCCACAGGCGAGGCGAAGGCGCTCAAGAGCCCCGGCAGGCGCGAGATCGGTCACGGCGCTCTTGCGGAGCGCGCGCTCGAGCCCGTTTTGCCCAGCGAGGAGGAATTCCCGTACGCAATCCGCACTGTGTCCGACATTTTAAGCTCCAACGGTTCTACGTCTCAGGCGTCCGTGTGCGGCAGCACTCTCGCGCTTATGGACGCAGGCGTTCCCATCAAGGCGCCCGTCGCAGGTATCGCAATGGGCCTCATCAAAAATGAGGAGCAGGGTAAAGTCGCGGTGCTCACCGACATTCAGGGCCTCGAGGACTTCCTCGGCGACATGGACTTCAAGGTCGCAGGCACGGCGGAAGGCATCACCGCCATCCAGATGGACATCAAGATCAAGGGCATCGACGAGGATATCCTCACAAGAGCGCTTGAGCAGGCAAGACTCGGCAGACTTGAGATCCTCGGCAAGATGAACGCCGTCATCGACAAGCCGCGTCCTCAGCTCAGCAAGTGGGCGCCTAAGATCGTCTCCTTCGAGGTCGACCCCGATAAGATCGGCGACATCATCGGAAAGGGCGGCAAGACCATCAACAAGATCGTCGAGGATACCGGCGTCAAGATCGACATCAACGACGACGGCGTTGTGTTTGTGGCATCCAATGACCTCGCCGCCATCAACAAGGCCAGATCCATCATCGAGACCATCGTGCGCGACGTCGAAGTCGGCGATATCTATGAGGGCGCCGTCACCAAGATCATGGAAAACGACAAGGGACAATTTGGCGCAAACGTCAACTTCGCTCCCGGCAAGGACGGCATGATCCACATCTCCAAACTTTCCGACAAGCGCGTCGAAAAAGTCACCGACGTCGTCAACGTAGGCGATATCGTCCTCGTCAAGGTCATTAAGATCGACGAGAAGCATAGGGTGGATTTGAAGCTTAAAGAGATCCTCCTCAAAAAGTAAAAACCGCCTGTACGGGCGAATAGCTTTGTCAGCGCCCTTTTCCTTTACGTCACGTACGCTTAAGTACGCTCG
>CANQCC010000043.1 GCA_947589635.1 uncultured Clostridia bacterium
TGGAGCGGGTGATGGGAATCGGACCCACGCAATCAGCTTGGAAGGCTGACATTCTACCATTGAACTACACCCGCGTGATCCGCTCGGCTCGCCTGAAGCATTGAAAGGCACAGCTGCAAATCAATGCTCAAAAATCTTATCATAATACTTTGGCAATGTCAAGAAATTTTGCATACAAGCGGCAAAATATTCGACGAGGCGCTAAAGCGTTACGACCTTTGCGGTGAGAGTGCCGTCATGGGCGACGGCGTATACATAGGACGGCGCGCCGAAGCTTGGATATGTGGGAGAGCCGGGGCATATCAAAGTGACGCCCTCATACAAGTCTATGCGCGCGGTGTGCGTATGACCGTAGAACGCGGCGGAGCAGCCGACCTCCTTTGCGCGCAGCGCGAGCGTGAGAAAGTCATACTTCACGCGGTAGCGGTCTCCGTGGCAGAGCAATATTTTGACGCCGTCCACACTTACGATCTCTTCGCGCGCTATACCGGCGGCGGGAGGGTCGCAATTGCCTTGCACGATGTGGATGCCCTTATGGAACAGCAGGCTGTCAAGCCCTCGTATCCCGTCGCCGAGGAAGAAAACGCGGTCGCTTTCTCTTGCCACGTCAAGCAATTTTTGTGGAAGAGCGGCGCCGGACGAGTCGCTGAATGCAAGAATCGTCGTCATACCCTGAATTTTTCCTTGATAACGCTATCACAAATTTATACGCGCGTATTTGCGCTTAAAACCCGGTTTTGTCATTTGCCGAGCTTCGCCACGAGGTCGTGCAACGCCCGCGCGCGATGGCTTACGGCGTTTTTTTCGGCGGGGGACGCCTCCGCAAATGTCTTGCCAAGCTCCGAAGAGAAGAACAGGCTGTCATAGCCGAATCCGTTTTCGCCTCTCTCCTCGCGCAAGATTTCGCCGAACACTTTGCCGTGTCCGAGAATATAGCTTCCGTCGGGATAACAAAGCGCGACGCAAGTGCCGAAATGCGCACCGCGATTTTCTTCTCCGCTGAGATTTTCAAGGAGAAGGGCGCGGTTTTTTGCGTCGTCGTGCTCCTCTCCCGCATAGCGCGCGGAGTATACGCCGGGAGCGCCGTGAAGCGCGTCCACCATAAGCCCTGTGTCGTCGGCAAGCGCGGGCAGCCCCGTCATCGCGACAATTGCGCGCGCCTTAATCAGCGCGTTTTCGTCCAAGGTGGAACCCGTCTCTTCGATGTCGACGTCTATGCCGAGTTCTCCAAGGGACAGCATGTCGGGGAAAATATCTCCGAGAATGGTCCTTATCTCCGTGATTTTGTGCGAGTTGTTTGTGGCAAGCGCAAGTTTCATTTTTCCTCTTGTAGGGTAAACCGTTTTAACGGCGAGCCGATATTTTTATCTAACGGCAAGCCGATAAGTTTTTAACGGAATACCTAAGAAACCGAATTGTTTGTTGATTATGGTTTTGTTCTCTCCGCGTTCAGGCGATCCGCCTGCCTCGTCTTGGGCATAGTGGCGTAGTCCCTGATGGACTTTGCGACGTTGATGAAGTGGTCCGCGACTCTTTCCGCGTTGGACGCAAGCGAGAGATATTGCGCGCCGATATCCGAGGTGCACACGCCCGCTTCTATGCGCTTGATGTGGTTGTCCGCCATTTCCGCGGTGTATTCGTCGATGCGGTCCTCGACTTCCTCTGCCTCTTTAAGGGAGGCGAGGTCGACGTTGACGTAAGTCTTCATGACTTTGCCGTACAAGTCGTCGATGAGGGCTTGCACGTGGCGTATTTCGTCTATGGCGTCGTTTGAGAACAACTCCTGCGAGGCGTTCATCTTGTCGGCGTATTCGATGATGTTTTCCGCGTAGTCGCCAATGCGTTCGAGGTCGGTTATGGAGTGGTACGCCGTGGAAAGATACACATGGTCGGCATCGCTCATCTCAAGTTTGGACAGCTTGACGATGAAGTGCACTATTTCGCGGTTCAAAAAGTTCAGCTCGTTTTCGTTTTTTCTGAAGTCTTCCACCTGCGAGTAGTCCATCGTGCATATCGTGTCGAGCGCAAGCGTGAAGTTGCGCATTGCGATCTCCGCCATATTGACGATTTCGTTTTTGGTCTGTTGCACCGCGATAGGCGGGGTCTTCAACATGTGCTCGTCAATATAGTACAGCCTCTCCGCGGAGGAGGGAACTTCCACTTTCGCGGGCTTTTCGGGGAGCAACTTTTCGCTCAGTTTGACAAAAGCGCCCATCATTGGCCACAAAATGAGTACGGTGAACAGATTGAAGAAGGTGTGGAACATTGAAAGCTGCAAAGGCTTTACGTTTGGGAACATCTTTTCAAACAGCCATCCCATTGTGAAGCGGCCGCCCGTCGCGGCGGTTATTATCTCGACTATGGCGAGGAATACGAACACTCTGACGACGTTTGTGATGAGGTGGAAAATAGCCACGCGCTTGGCGTTGGTGGTCGCGCCCATGCAGGAAAGCAGAGCCACTACGCACGCGCCTATGTTTGAACCGAGAATGAGGAATATGCCTTGATCGAGGGAGATGAGTCCCGATACAAGCATGGTTATCGCGATGGACGACGTCACCGACGAGGATTGGATTATCGCCGTAAGCGCCGCGCCCACAAGTATGAGAACCACCGAATAACCAGGGAAGGTGATGGACGCAATAAAGTTTTCAACCGATTGCATCCTTGCGAAGGACTCCATGGAGCCGCTCATCGTGCTCAAGCCCACAAACAGAAGTCCGAACCCCGCAAGCAGGCTGCCTATTTTTTTGACGATGTCCTTTTTTGCGAAGTACATCATGAACGCGCCAATGCCCGCAAGCGCCGCAAGTATTATGGTCGCGGAGATGGTGTTGGCGTTGCCGAGGAAACCTATCGCGACGATCTGACCCGTGACGGTGGTACCTATGTTGGCGCCGAGCACTATCGCGCATGCCTGCGTCAACGTCATTATTCCAGCGTTGACAAAACCTATCGCCATGACCGACGTTGCGCCCGAACTTTGCACAAGCGCGGTCGCCGCCGTTCCTATGGATATACCAAGCAGGTTGCTTTTGGAAGTGCGGGCGAACAGGGATTTGAGGCGATTGCCGCCGATGGATTCCAGATTGTTGCTGATGATCTTTATCGCAACGAGGAATACGCCTATACCCGCAAGCAACTCAAGCAGGGCTATTATTATGGTTGTAGCCATACAGCCTCCTTAAGCAGGCTCCGCGCGCCGTAAGCGCGGATATAATAATAATAACAAATTTGAAAAATAATGTAAACAAAATTTGTCACATATCAAAAAACGGCAGCGTTCGGAATTTTGGCGTAAAACACGCAACGTGTATCAATATGCGGCAGGTATCCGTAAAATAGGATAGAAACAGCCTCTTTATGCGAGAAATCGTAAAATGAAAACACAATACGTGTATCAATTCGCGAAAAATTAAAGCACGAAACGTGCTTTAACGGCAGAAATATTTTAAGACTCAGGTGGTCTTTGACTGATGGAAGGGCCTGAAGTCGTCGTCCTCGTGCAAATTTCCGGTCAGTTCGTCGCCGAGTACAATGCCTCTTGTAAGCGCGTGGTAGCCGTACTTTTCGCGTATGCTGTCGACGGTGCTGTCAAGTTTGTCTTCGCGCTCCGACGCCTCGTCAAACATGGAAAATTGCACTTCGTCCTTGCCGATCAGGCGGATGGCGCCCACGGTTATCGCCCGAAGGGGGTCTGAGTAGCGGTGGATATTCTTGAGAAGGCTTAAAGCTTCTTCGGCGATGTCGGCGGCGTTTGCGCTTGGAAAAGGCAGAGGGGCTTGCTTTGATTTCCAATTTAGGTCGGGATCCTTTATCGCCAGCGAGACGCCTTTTGCGACGAGGTTGTACGAGCGCAGTCTGACGGCGACAAGTTCCGCAAGCGAATATATGACGACTTTTGCCTCGTCGGCGTTTTGAATGTTGCGGGGAGTGGTGGTGCCGTTAGAGACGCTTTTTGGCACGGACGTGTCCGTATACAGCTTGACCTCTTCGGTCTCTATGCCTCTCGCCGCGTTTATGAGGTTGTCCGCGACTATGCCGAAGTGATATCTGAGGGCGTTCCTGTCCGCTCCGGCAAGCTCTCTTATGGTGTGGATGTTAAGTTCTTCAAGTTTTTTCGCGGTGCGGCCGCCTATCATGATAAGTTCGGAGGGCGCCATGTCGCCGATGATGTCCATATATGTGTCCTTTGGCAGGACGGTGGTGGCGTCGGGCTTTTTGAGGTCGCTGCCGAGTTTTGCAAGCGTCTTTGTGAAGGACACGCCTACGGATATGGTAAGTCCCGTCTCGCGCTTGACGCGCTCCCGCAAGGTATCGGCGATGGTTTTGCCGTCTCCGAACAGTTTTTTGCTGCCCGTCACGTCAAGCCAGCACTCGTCTATGCCGAAACTTTCCACGCGGTCGGTATATTCGGTGTAAATTTTGAATATCTGCTTTGAATATTTTACGTATTCGTTGTAATGAGGGGCGACGAAAACTATATTGGGGCACTTCTGTTTGGATATCCATATAGCCTCGCCTGTCTTTACTCCCGCCTGCTTGGCGAGCTGATTTTTTGCGAGCACTATGCCGTGGCGGACTTTCGGGTCTCCGCATACGGCAAGGGGCAGCCCGTCGTATTCGGGATGGGCCTTTTGCTCCACGGAAGCGTAGAAGTTATTTAGATCGCAATGCAAAATTGTTCTTTCCACATTCTTATTATATACACATTTGGCTTGCAAAACAAGCGGTTCAAGTTTATAATATGTCATAGATATAAATTTTCGGCGCGTTATGCGCAAGGGAGTAAGTATGATACTTGTTACGGGTGGCGCGGGCTATATCGGCTCGCATTGCGTCAGATTGCTTAAAGAGCGGGGCATAGGCGTCGTGGTCTACGACAACCTTGCGACGGGGCACATCGAGTCCGTGCCCGAGGGAGTTCCTTTTGTCAAGGGCGACATTTTTGACGTCGAGCTGCTTAGAGAGACTTTCAGAAAGTACGGCGTGGACAGCGTTATACACTTCGCGGCGTATTCGCTTGTGGGGGAAAGCATGTCCAACCCCGCAAAGTACTATCACAACAACGTCGCGGGCACTCTTTCGCTGCTTGACGCGATGATAGCGGAAAACGTCAAGTATTTGGTGTTCTCGTCGTCTGCCGCCACATACGGCGACTGCGGGGACGGGCTCATCACCGAGGACAGCCCGCAAAGGCCTACAAGCGTTTATGGCCAGACAAAGCTGATGATGGAGCAATTTATGCAGGACTATGACAAGGCGTATGGCCTCAAGTATGTTGCGCTCAGGTATTTCAACGCGGCGGGCGCGCATGTAAGCGGCGAGATAGGCGAGGCGCACAACCCCGAAAGCCACCTCATCCCGATAATTTTGCAGGTCGCAAACGGCACGAGAGACCATATCGGCATCTTCGGCGAGGATTATCCCACTCCCGACGGCACCTGCGTAAGAGACTACATCCATGTCACCGACCTTTCCGACGCGCACATCCGCGCGCTCGACTATCTGAAGGCGGGCGGCAAGTCCACGCACTATAACCTTGGCAACGGCAACGGCTTTTCCGTCAAGGAAGTCATCAATATGACCGAAAAGGTCACCGGCCTAAAGATAAAACGCGCGGTGGAGGGCAGACGCCCCGGCGATCCCGCGACCCTCGTCGCCTCAAGCGAGAAGATAAAACGCGAGCTCGGTTGGAAGCCCCGCTACGACAGCCTGGAGAGCATCATATCCTCCGCCTGGAAGTGGCACTCCACCCATCCGCACGGCTTTGAAAAGTGATGTGACGCGGCAAGTTTATTGCGCTCAAAAATGAAAAACCGCCTCTTCATCCGTCATTATAGACAGGATAAAGAGGCGTTTTTGTCACATCGGCCGCGATCTTCAAAAAGTCACGGTCTTCCGTATGGCAAATCAATTATTGGCGGAACTCAACTCGAAATTTTCAACTCCGCCGTCGTCAAACGGAACTATCGCGTCCAACTCCGCGCTGTGCGCCAACAAGTTTTCACGCACGATGTCTTGAAAACTTTTTGAGATGTACCATTGCAGGTCAAGACCTATGGAGACGTCGGAGAAGAATGGTTTTTCAAGCAGTTCGTCGCCCTGTGAAAAATCGCGCAACAGTATGTACAGATAGGGCGAATATTTCAGATTGGGCAGCATCCTGACAAACTCCTTGTCCTCGGCGAGCCTGCGTTTTAGCCATTGCAAGTGTCCGTAGAGATCCCCGCATGTGAAGTTGATGAAGGAATCAGATTGGCTATATCTAGAGATTAATCTACTAAGTAGGCTATGTTTGCGGTTGGATTTATCATCTTGACAATATCTGTGAAGAATCTCCTCATCGCGAAGATATTTTGTATACAGCACTTGTGGATCCATCTCTATTTTTTTGTTGCGAACAATGTTGTTCTTAACATGACTGTAAGTCAAACCGAACAAATATCTAAAATTTGGGACATAATTTGTTATCGCCTTACTGTAACTGTATATCGACGTATCGGGATTGTTGCGCGCCCATTCCGTATTTGTGGTGCAGTCAAAATATTCTTTGTCTTCAAGGCGTCTGCGCTTTTCCCACGCGTACAATTCCCATTTGTCGTCGCCATACACGATTGGCGGAGGGTTGTCTTTTGTCCACTGTGTGCAGAACAGTCTTTGATATTCCGAGTTTGTGGTTTCGTTGTAGATAAACCACTTAAAGGCGTTTGAGTTTGAGGACCTGTCGAAGACTTCTTTTCTGGGAATAGGCTTGCCGATATAATCGGAATCGTAATTTTTCATCCGTTTGATCAAATCTTTATATAGTTTTTTGTATTGCATAGTGAACGCTATGCCGCAGATCAACATTATAGCGCCTACAATGGCAAACACGATGCCAAACGCAGCCATGCCCCTGCGGTCGTAATTGATAATAACCGGGCTGAGTGCGGCGAGCAAAATGCATATTGTTGCGAGCGTCAGGAAGAATATGCTTTTGATTATAATTCTACGATTGTCCCATAAATAATTGTTATTGTGGCGTTCTATGTCCCTTATACCGCTTTCGCCATCACCAATCATTCCACCGCCAAATTTGATACGGTTGCCATATTTGTCGCACCATTTTTCATCGCGTAGGTCGTCATAGTTGAATCCAAGCGACTCTTCCGCATTGGTCATGTTTAACAGAAGAGCGTCGTGCATGCTGTCCGTTACATAATCGGGCACGTCGATGTTATGTTCGGTCAGGGGCTTGTAAACTTCCGCAATATCATCCTTGTAGGCTTTCAGCCCCGTCAATTCCACCCAACGCTTCCTGTAAGTGACGCCGTTTTCGTCGCATTTATAAGATTTGCCATTATCAGACCAGCGTTTTATAGCATTACAGGCCTTAGGTGATTGTGAATAACTTGATTCCCCTCCTGCAACGGCCGCTTTAGCCCAAAGATCTATAATTTTTTGGGTGCCCGATTGCTCCAGCCACGACGCTTCGCGAATATTGTAAGAACCGTCTGAATTTTTTGTAACTTTGTATTCGTCCGACATACAAATTTCTCCTTTTATAGAATTATACAGTCAATATATCAAGTCTTTTGACTTAAGTCAAGACTTTTGACTTAAAATAAGCAAAAATAAAAATATGATCTACAGCGAGATAATAAGGGATATTATGCTTGAAAACGGACTGTCGCAGGAGGAACTTGCCGCCGTTTTGGGCGTGCATCAGACGACGGTAGGGCAGTGGTTGCTCGGCAAAAAGAAGCCCGGGTTTGACAGCGTTTTGTCAATTTATAAGCATTTTGGGGTGACTCCCAACGATCTGTTTGGAATAGATGACAAGTAAAAGTGGCGTCAGCCGCTTTTTATATTATAGGAAATTTTCAATTTGAAAATCCATTTTAGCATGTTTTACTTGTACAGAGTGCGCAAATATGTTAAAATATACTAAAATAGTAGGCGTATTAGGCTCGATGGCGCATAAAGGCGCGAGGGCGCATACAATTTATACCGTTGCGGACTTCCGCAAAAGGAGGGTATAATGTCTGTCAAAAAAGCTATAATTCCGTGCGCGGGATTCGGGACGCGATTTTTGCCGCTGACCAAGGTCATGCCTAAGGAGCTGCTGCCCATCGCGGACATACCGGCGCTGTGCTATATCCTTGACGAGGCGAGGCAGAGCGGCATAGAAGAAGTGATGATCGTGCTGTCCCCTCAAAAGCAGTACATACGCAAACTTTTCGAGCATAACGCCGCTCTCGACGCGCACCTCGAGGAGCAGGGGAAGCGCGAGGCGCTTGAGCTTGCAAACAGGGACTACGGCATGAAGATATCCTTTGTGACTCAACGCGAGATGAACGGCAACGGCAGGGCGATAGCGCTTTGCAAGCGCTTTGCCGCGGGCGCGCCTGTGGCGGTGCTGTTTGGCGACGACGTCATGTATACGGGCGAGGGCTCTCCCGTCACAAAGCAACTTATCGACGCATACGACCTGACGGGCGCGACTATCGTAGGTTGCCAGCGCTCCTCCGAAGAGGTCGCCCACAAATGCGGCGTCATGATAGCGGGGGAGAGAGTCAACGACCGCATAACCCGCGTCAAGGGCATAATAGAAAAGCCCGCGGGAGCGCTGCCCAGCCAGCTTGTCTCGCTTGGCAGGTTTATTCTGACTCCCGACATCTACGGCGCGGTGGAGCGCACTCCCGAAAAGGACGGAGAGGTGTATCTTACCGACGTCATAAGCACGCTTGCGGGCGAGGGTATGCCCGTCTGCGCTTGCGAGTTTGACGCACGCCGCTACGACATAGGCGACAAGCAGGGCTATCTTGAAGCCACTGTGGAATATGCCATGCGCGACGCCGAACTCGGCGAAAGATTTACGCAATACTTAAAAACGCTGATATAATGGTTTATCCACGCAAAAACGCGGGATAAAGTCTTTGTTTTGGCAACACACATAACTTTTAACATACTTACCTGTTCGCCGTAAAAGCGGCGGAGGATGGCGATGAGACTGTGCGATATCTGCAGAAAAGAGGAGGCTACGCGCGTTGAAAGCGTGGCGATGGGCGGCGTCACAAGGGAGTACGCATATTGCGAAGCGTGCTTCAGGGCGGCGCTTGCCGCGGGGCGAAAACCCTGCGATGTCGCTGAGGAAAGGCTTTCCCGCATAGGCTTTGAGTGCCCCGATTGCGGATATACCGTCGAAGATTTTAATTCAAGCTATCTCTTTGGCTGTCCCGCTTGCTATGACAACATGCGCTCCGTCGCCCGTGACGAGATAAAAAAACTGTATTCGAGGGCGGGAGGAGCCTCTCCAGTCATCCAGCCCTTGAGCGGCGCTCAGCGCGAGCTTGTAAGGGAATACGTGGTGTCATCGCGCGTGCGGCTTGCAAGAAACGTAAGCGGATTGCCTTTTCCTAAAAGGCTGATACAACTTGCGGAGCAGCGCGGCCTCGGCGCGGAGGAAAGGGCGGGGATACGCTCTCTTTTAAGCGGCGCGCTTTTGGCGAGCGAGGGTGTTTTTGACGCGGAACTGTATCGCATGGACGAGCTTGACAACCTCAAAAAAAAGATGCTTGTGGAGAGGCACATTATATCTTTACCTCTTGCAAATCATCCCCTCGGCGCCGTAATTATCGAAAGCGGCCAAAAGCAGGAAATTTCCGTCATGCTCAACGAGGAGGACCACATTCGCGCGCAATGCGTGCACGCCGGGCTCGACCTTGACGGCGCGTATAAAAAGTTGCATAAATACGACTTAGGGCTTAGTAAACGCCTGCGTATCGCAAGAAGCGGCGAGCTTGGCTATCTTACCGCTTGTCCCACCAACGTCGGCACGGGGATGCGCGCGTCCGTCATGGTATTTTTGCCCGCGCTTGCGCTCACGGGGCGTATAGAGGGCGCGCTTGAAAGATTGAGGCGCGACTTTGGCACTACGGTTCGCGGCTATTACGGCGAGGGGAGCGGCGCGGCGTACGACATGTATCAGATAAGCAACGCGGACACGCTGCTGCTTGGCGAGGAGGATACGGTGCGGCTTGTGGAGTGCGCCGCTATGGAGATATGCGCGGCGGAGACCGTGGCGACCCGCGATCTGCTTTCCTCGGAAAAGACAAAGTTGTACGACAGGTTGGAGCGCAGCCTCGGCAACCTGCTGCACGCGCACACCATAGAAGCGGACGAGCTTTTAAGCAGGCTCGCGGACGTCAGATTCGGGGTGCGCATAGGGATATTTTCATACGATCTTGCCGTTATCGACGCGATCATAGAGGATTGCGCTTCGGCATTTGAAATACTCAGCGACGGCATAAGCGCGGAACAACGCGGCGTTAGACGCGCCGAAATAGTCCGCGAACGCCTGGGGGCAAAATGATAAAATTCAGTGAAAATGCAATGGCTGTTATCAACAGCGCGACGGAACTTGCGGCAAACACGGGCGGCATTGTTTATACGGAGCATCTGCTTATGGGCATGCTTAGCGTGGGCGGCACTCAGGCAAGGCGCATACTCGACGTCAGCGGCATATTCAGACAGGATGTGCTTGGGGCGTTCAGCATGAGCGCGCCTTGCATCAGCGTGGAGATGTCGCCGAGGGCTAAGGTGGCGATGTCCCTCGCAAGGCAGGTCGCGATGGAACTTAAAAGCGACGCCGTGCATACGGAGCATCTTCTCTATGCCGTGCTTGACGATCCGACGTCCTATTGCTGCCGGATAATAAGCTCGCTCGGCATGGACCCGGAACACGTTCAGCGCCTCGCATATAACGCCATGGTCGAAGGCGGCGGCAACAGTATGAGGTGCGCGACGGGCAACGATATGAGCGACGGCGCGCGCGAATTCGGCGCATACGGCGGCTCTTCTCAGGAGAGATACGGCGAGGAGAGATACAGCGAGGAGCGCTACCGCGTAAAACCCAAGCAGGAGGCACTTTCAGACGGAGGCGAACTTGCCAAATTCGGCACGGATATGACTCTTAAGGCGAGGCAGGGAAAACTCGACCCGGTCATCGGGCGCGAAAAGGAGACGCAAAGAGTTATCCAGGTGCTTTGCCGCCGCACAAAGAACAATCCCGTGCTCGTAGGGGAGCCGGGCGTGGGCAAATCCGCGATAATAGACGGCCTTGCAATCGCGATCGCGGAGGGCAATGTGCCAGAACCTCTCAAGGACAAGACGGTATTTTCTCTCGACCTCAGCGCGCTTGTCGCGGGCACGAGATACCGCGGCGATTTTGAAGAAAGACTTAAATCCACCCTCAAACTTATTAAGCAGAGGGAAGACATAATTCTGTTTATAGACGAGATACACACCATCCTCAAAGCGGGGGCGAGCGAAGGCGGGCTTGACATCGCCAATATCCTCAAACCCATGCTCGCGCGCGGAGAACTGACCACGATAGGCGCGACGACTTTTGAGGAATACAAAAAGCAATTCGAGCAGGACAGCGCGCTTGAAAGGCGCTTCCAACCCGTGATAGTCAACGAACCCTCCGTCACGGACACCATAGCCATACTCGGCGGGCTTAAGGGCAAGTACGAGGCGCATCACGGCGTGGCGATCACCGACGAGGCTATCGCGGCGGCGGCCGTGCTTTCTGACAGATACGTGCGCGACAGATTTTTGCCCGATAAGGCGGTGGACCTCATCGACGAGGCGGCGGCGTGCAAGCGGCTGGAAACCAAGGATATCCCCGAAAGCGTGCGCGGCGTGCAAAACGAGCTTTCTGAGGCCCGCAAGGCGCTTAAACAGGCGGAAGAAGAGGGCGGAGAAAGCAGAATAACAAGGCTTAAAGAGGCAATAAAGTCCTTGTCCGAAAAACTTTCGGCTCTATGCGCCGAAAACGATATCGCCATAGGGGCGGACGACGTCGCCAAAGTCGTCTCCGATTGGACGGGTATCCCCGTAAGCAAGATGTCGGACGGCGAAAGCGAAAGACTTGAACAGCTTGACAAGACGCTCAAATCCCGCGTGATAGGGCAGGACAAGGCGTGCGAAGTCGTCGCCCGCGCGGTGCGAAGAGCAAGAGCTGGACTGAAAGACCCCAAACGGCCGATAGGCT
>CANQCC010000044.1 GCA_947589635.1 uncultured Clostridia bacterium
CGAACTTTGAAGTAAAAAGTAAATCCGAACCATTCACTCGTAACAAGTAAACAATTCGGATTATACTCTTTTGGTGCATCCTCAGGGACTCGAACCCTGGACCCACTGATTAAGAGTCAGTTGCTCTACCAACTGAGCTAAGGATGCTTGTGGAGCGGGAGACGGGACTCGGACCCGCGACTTTCACCTTGGCAAGGTGACACTCTACCACTGAGTCACTCCCGCAAGCAAGTGATACTATATCAAATTTATCCGCAAAATGCAAGGGATTTTGACCATAATTTTTTTGATTCGCGCAATTTTCTTGGCTTCGGAGGTCAGCGCGTGTTGTATTCCTTCATGACGCGGTCTATATTGCGCTTATTTTCCTTTTCTTTGATGGCGGCGCGCTTGTCGTGCAGCTCCTTACCTTTGCACAGCCCAAGCTCTATTTTGACAAGCGAATCCTTAAAGTATATCTTGAGGGGCACAAGCGTATAGCCCTTTTGTTCCACCTTGCCGCGCAGCTTGTTTATCTCGCAGCGGTTAAGCAGAAGTTTGCGCGTTCTTCTCGGATCGGGATTGAAATAGCTGCCCATCTTATAGGGGGATATGTGCATGCCGATGACAAACACCTCGCCGTTTTTTATTATGACAAAGCTGTCGCGAAGGTTTACGCCGCCTGCCCTCAGCGACTTGACCTCGCAACCCACAAGCACCACGCCCGCTTCGTAGGTGTCTTCCACAAAGTAGTCGTGATATGCCTTTTTGTTTGTCGCGATAAGTTTTTCCATATCCTTACCCATTATACCGCCGAAGCGATGCGTTTGCAAGCGCGTAATTTGTCGGCATAAGTCTCAATAAAAAAGCGGCCCGACCAAGCGAGCCGCACATTTACGCAAAATAAACCTTACGCCACGCCGACCACAAAGCTGATGATAGCGCACACAAGTATGAACACAAACAGCCCAAGGGTGATCTTTTTGAGCACGCCTTCCTTGTTGCGCTCTTTATTCTTGCCGTAATAGGTCTCGCTTGAACCCGAAATGACGCCGACGTCGTCGTTGGTGCCCTTTTGCATCATTATCACGACGATGATTGCGATAGACGCAATGACCATGAGGATGGCGAATGCAATCTTGACGTTTGTGCGCACTTCATAGCTTATTTCCGCAAGCAGAGAAGTGAAGTTTAGTGCAAGTGAGTTCATTTTGAACCTCCTATAGTTACCTAACGATTTTAGCATAAGCATTTTTTTTTGGCAAGCATTTTTGACAATAAACTTATAAATATGCTTTTTTACTTAATCGTCGGCATTTTGACGGCGTTTATGAGGCTTCCCTCGCCCTTCCTAAGCCAAATGGGCATGCGGCTTGCCGGGCGGCTTTTACCGTCTTTATGGGGTCTTAGTCAATCGGCAAAATTTTATAGACCCGGATGATGTGGCAAGCGGCGCGGCTTTATCATATACTGGCGCGGAGTGAAAATATGGAAAACTTGAAATTTGCAAGCGATCTGCCCTACCCGACCCTCGACGTAAGCGAGGACTTAAGCCAAGCCAAACTTCTCATGCCGAGCTATGCGGGGGCGGGAGGCGAACTTACTGCCATCCTGACATATTGCTTTCAAAGCTACATATCCTGCGGCAATCCTTTTCTTGCGCGCGCTCTCGAAGGCATAGCGAAGTGCGAGATGGCGCATCACAAATTGCTTGGCGGCGCGATATACAAACTCGGAGGCTATCCCGTGATGGGTTCGAGGACGTATTTCAGCGGCAGCATGGTCAACTATACCCTCGATCCGCACAAGTTCTTGAGGCAGAACATCGCGGCGGAAGAGGCGGCGATCGTCAACTATGAGCGCACGGTGTTAAACCTTAAAGACGAAAGCGCAAAGCTGCTTATAGAGCGCATAATTCTTGACGAGGAACAGCACATAAAAGTGTTTGAGCAGCTTATAAAGTCGCTGTAAAAATTTTGCGGTAATTTGCAAAACAAGCACTTTAACAAGCAAAAAAGCGGGGTCAAACCCGCTTTTCGAGCATTTTCATCAACTTTGGCAAAGCGGTCAGAATAAGGTCTCGCGCTTTGCGATAGGCGTCCGGTCCCTGCATGTACGGGTCGGTTATTTCCTGCCCCGCGAACAGCGACAGCGAGTATATCTTTTCTGGTCTTGAAAAAGTCTTTTCCAAAGTTTTCGCCTGCGCCGAAGTCATGGCGACCACGATATCCGCGTCCGAAAACATCCTCTCGTCTATCTTTCTTGACAGCCTGTCCTCGCAATGTATGCTTATCTCCTCAAGGACTTTGACCGCGTCATTTGCCATGCGCTTTCCGCCCTCTTCAAGCCCTGCGGAGCTTATCTTAAAGCCCTCTTTTCCCGCGCACATCGACTTGAGGACGGCCTCCGCCATGGGACTTCTGCATGTGTTGCCGGTACACACGAAGAGTATGTTCATACGCGCTTTCCTCCCGCCGCTTTGAAGACTCTGTTCATGACGGAGTATGACAGGTCGCTGCCCGCAAGCTCCTCGACGATTATATAATCATAGCTCTTCTCGGCGGCGCGCAGCGCGGCGTAAATATTTCTCGCGTAATCGTCGTCGGTCACACCGAGGGATATCTGCGCCCTCTCCCCCACGCTGTCGCGGTAGATGTCTCTTGCGACTATTACGGGGCGTCTTCCCGATGAGATCGCCGCGTCGTACGCCTGCACGGCATGCGCGATATCCGCCGCCGTAACCGTCTCCGCGTCGGGACAGTAGTGCGCATATTTCATTCCCGGGGACTTGGCGATGCGGATCACTTTGCCCTCCGAACTGACCTCGCCGAGCGTCTGAGCGAGCATATTGACGGTGACCGCGCCCGGCCTTAATACTGTGGGGACGTCCGAAGTCAGATCTAGCACCGTGCTTTCTATGCCGACCTTGCAAGGCCCGCCGTCCATGATAAGTTTTACGCTGTCGCCAAGGTCCTCGAGCACGTGCTGCGCAAGCGTGGGCGACACGTGTTTCGATCTGTTTGCGGAAGGCGCCGCAAGCGGAAAACTGCTTCTTATCAGCGCGCGCGTACAGTCGTTGTTTGGCATGCGTATTCCGACCGTATCTCCTCCCGCTGTGACGATGTCGGGGATCTCCGCCCTCTTTTTGAGGATGACGGTGAGAGGCCCGGGCATAAATTTTTCCGCAAGCTCATAAAAACTTTGCGGAATTTCCCTTGCGACGCGCTTTACGTCGTCGATGTCCGCGATATGTACGATGAGGGGATTATCCTGAGGCCTGCCCTTCGCGACGAAGATCTTCGCCACGGCTTCGGCGTCAAAGGCGTTCGCACCGAGGCCGTACACTGTCTCGGTGGGAAAAACGACAAGCTCCCCTGCCTCGAGGAGCTTGACAGCCTGTGGAATCGCGTCTTTTGCGTCAACTATTTTAGCCATATTATATCAGCCTGTGGACTACGTAAGTGACCGTGCTGTTTGAAGTTATCTTTTCAAACACGAACACGTTGGAAGGCGACGACGACGGCGAATAGAGTATGCTGCCCGACTCCATCTGCGCGGGAATTATCACCGAGTTCTGAATGGAGGGATTGAAGTTGCGCACGCCGTACTTGTACACAGTGGAGCTGCCCGACGTGGTGCCCGTCGATACGCAGAACATATAGCATCCCGACTTATATATCGCGGTGCTTGCGCTGGTGCTTGATACCGTTGTGTGCGCGATGTCTTCAAAAGGTCTTTGCGTTTTGACGTTGCCGTCCTTGTCAATACACTCCGACTGCGTTATCTCCTCGCCGTTGGGACCTATGAGGCAAAGATACTGTTTATTTTGGGTTTCGCCGTTTTCCTCCTTGCCGTAGCGCCTACCTATCGTGTAGGGGCCTCTGAAGGCGGCAAGCTGGTTGTATTCGAATTTGACAAGTTCGTTGCCATAGCGGTCGTAGGCGCCGTACAGACTTGAACTCGAGCTGTTTGGATCGGGCGTTTCAACGACCATGATATTGCTGTTGAGTTCCTGCCTTGTGGCGTTGCTGCGCGCATTGCTGCCCACAAGTTTGCCACTTCCGTCGTACAGCTTAATCTGGCTCGGCTTGAGGGGCACGTAATAATAGCCGTCCACGCCGCACATCATCAGATCGAAAAAACTGACCTCGTTCCTGTTAGGGTCTTTGAGTGTGACGCCGTAGTTGCCCGTGAGAGACATGACGATATTGAGCTTGCTGTCCACGATGAATTGGTCGTAATATCCGTACTTGATGCCGTCCGCCTCCTCGATTATGGACAAGCCGTAGCCGACATAGGTATATCCGTCGTTGATATAGGTTGTCGTGTCGATGCCTATCTTTGAGCTGTCGTAATAGTTGTTGGTCATCTGCGCGAAGAGCTTATTTGAATTGTACGCGCTGCGGGAATCGTTGTCAGGCGTGTAGATATTGCACTCCGCCTTATAGTACTTTTCCCCGTCATAGTACGTGTACTCCTCGCCCTCGTCGAGGCTTGTGCCAAGTTCCCAATCCTCATGGATGAAGAATCTGCCCTGCCCTATATAGGTGATCTCCTTATAATAGCCGGTGTTGCCGTTGCTGCTGACCGTGCCGCGGGATGTCGGGGACAGATCCTCCGCGCCTCCGCTTGCGGCGTGCCTCGGGATCTTGTAGATGTAGTCTCCCGACGAATTGCCCGCCACCACGACGTAATTGCCGTCGTAGCCCGAAACATAGCTCATCAGATTGCCTTCGTTCTTCACGCGACAGACAAGCTCGCCTCTGTCGTCCACGCTGCCGTCATAGGTGGGACGATATATGGACGTAAAGCCGCTCTTGCCCGCATGATCATAGTTGTAATGCACCGCGATCATGTCCGAGGACAGCGCCTTTATGGAATCGTCTATATTTGTGTTGTTGGAGTTGAGGTATCCCGCCTCGCCCTCGTGCGCGCTGTCATATCCGAGCTTTTTCCTTGAAAGCACCTCGCGTCCGGACTTTGCGTCAAACGCTCCGAGAGTGCCGTCGTCAAACAGACAAACGATAAGTCCCGCCTTGACTC
Organism: uncultured Clostridia bacterium; assembly: GCA_947589635.1. Lineage (GTDB taxonomy): Bacteria > Bacillota > Clostridia > Christensenellales > CAG-917 > CAG-475. The sequence continues at coordinate 5,023 of CANQCC010000044.1, forward strand.
TCAACGCCCTTATGCCCTGATTGGGCGAGAACATCATACCCTTTGGCATGCCGTTTTTATAATCCGTGTTGTCGTTGCACTTGTATATGGAAAGTTTTGTGGAGTCGCCGTCCTTAAGGCATACGACAAATGCGTCAAGCGCCTCGATATAGCCGACGTCGCTGCTGCCCGAAGAGCTGCTGCCCGAACTTGTGTACACCTCCCAACCAGCGGGGAGCGTGAACTCCGTCTTGTAGGAGGTGAATTCCCCGTAACTGCTACGAGACTTGAAGATGTCGCTTATGGACTTGGTCTTGTTCTTGTTGCAAGCGGCAAAGACGACCGCACAGCACGTCATGACGACCGCGACAACCGCTATAAGAGCCATCGTTCTTAACAAAATGCGTCTGTTTTTCATAATTGCTCCGTAAGGTAATCGGCGCTTATATGTATGCCGATCATATTATGTACAAGTTCCAAGAGCAGGATATTTGCTCTCAGCTTTATGACTTTGGGTATGTCTTCCCTCTCTCCCGCGAGAAACGCTCGCACGTCGCCGTCTATGGGGATGACGCCCGTCGTGGCGCAGCTTTGGCAGACTATGCCGTCCGAATCCGAAAAATAGGCGGCGTCAGTAAGCTTGCAGCGGCATGAGTTGCAATTGGCAAAGTCAAGAGAGTTGCCCTCGCTGCATATGGCTCCCAACAGGAAGTCTCTCAGCGCGCAATTTGCGTCCGCATTGTCATAGGCAAGCGCCTTAAGCGCTCTCAAAGCGCACATAAAGGTCTCGGGAGATGGCTCGCCGCTGAGTTTTGACAGCGCTTCGAGGATAAGACAGCCCGCATAGTACGCGTCTATGTCCGCGGTTATGCCCGAAAACGAGTCTATCTGCGAACATTCGGTTATAATATATCTGCCGTTTCTCCCCGCGAGCACGTAGTCTCCGAAATTGAACGGCTCCGCCGCATAGCGAAGTTTCGCGCCGCGCTTAAGACATCCTCTCGCCGTCGCGGTGACGCGCCCCGTATCCACGCCGACAAGAGTGACAATCATGTCGCTCTCCCCATAGGGCACCGCTCTCACGGCGATGGCGTTGACTTTCAGATCCTGCGTCTGCATATATCCCCTTCGGTGACTCGCTACTTTCGCTTATCCCCTTCCTCGTCGCGCATGGAACAGTACATGGCGTACCACTCCACGTCGCCCGTCTTTTCAAACATCTTCCAGAGTTCTCTCTTGTCCATACGCCTATTATGTGCGGACAGAGAAAACATATTCTCAATCGTCCTTAACGTCCTTAAGGTCGTAGCCGAGTTCCCGCATGATGAAGTCGTTGTTGCGCCACTCGTTCTTCACGCGCGCATAGAGAGTCAGAAACACCTGCTCCCCCACAAGTTTTTCAAGGTCCTTTCTTGCGGAAGTGGCGATTTTTTTGATGGTCTCGCCGTCCTTGCCTATGACTATCGCCTTATGAGACTGCTTTTCGCATATTATGTCGGCGCTTATGTCGCAGATGGGTTTTGTCTTCCTCTCCGAAAACTGCGTTATGTCGACGCCTATGCCGTAAGGCACCTCTTTGTCAAGCAGATAAAGCGCCTTTTCCCTTATTATCTCCGCCGCCATAAAGCGAAGAGAGCTTACCGTATATTCGTCCGCGGGATACATGGGCGCGCCGCATGGCATGAGCGCGATAAGTTCGTCCATAAGGGGTTGAAGATTCTCCTCCTTTTTGGCGCTTATGGGGACTATCGCCTTAAGTCCCTCTATCCCGTTTAGCTTTTCAAGGCAGGAAAACAGCGTCTCCCTTGTGACGGCGTCCTGCTTGTTCAGCGCGACGACGACGGGCGCGGAAGAGGGCGCTTCGCTTAAAAATGCGTAATCCTCTTTTGACAGCCCCTTGCTTGCGTCTATGACGTACAGCACGGCGTCCACGTCCTTAAGCCCGCTCTTTACGGACTGCATCATGTATTGCCCAAGTTTGTTGCGCGCCTCGTGAATGCCCGGCGTGTCGATAAGTATCATCTGAAATCCGTCGCCGTTTAATATCCCGAGCAATTTGTTGCGCGTGGTCTGAGGGCGCCAGGAAACTATGGACACCTTCTCCCCAACAAGCGCGTTGACAAGCGTCGATTTGCCCGCGTTGGCAAGCCCCGCTACGCATATAAAGCCGCATTTGAAATTTTCGTACATATAAGCCTTCTTTTATCTTTCAAGTCGCAAGTCCGCCATAACCGCGCGCTGAAGCGAGGTCATGACTTTTTCGTCCTCGGGGTCGATATGGTCGAATCCCATCAGGTGCAATATTCCGTGGCAAGCAAGAAAGCCGAGTTCCCGCCTGTAGCTGTGCTCGTATGCCGTCGCCTGCTCCGTCGCTCTCTCGCGGCAGATGAGTATGTCTCCCGCAAGCGCCCTTCCCTTAAGTTTATCCGCGTCCGAGAAGTCGGAAAGCTGCGCGGGAAGGCGAAGTTTTTCAAGATACGGGAAACTCAGCACGTCGGTCACGGCGTCCACTCCCCTCTTGTCGCGGTTAACTGTCTTTATCGTATCGCCGTCCACGATAAGCAGGGATATGGCGAAGATATCGCGCTGTCCAAGGCGGGCATACACCGCCTTTTCCACTCTCTTTATCAACGCTTTTTCGCTTAAGTTTGCGCCGTATATCTTAAGCATTGCCGCGCTCCCTCTTGCGTTTGTCGTAGTCCACGCGGCGATGGTGTATGGACGGCAACACTTCAATTATAGTGTTCTTTATCACCGCGATATCGCCCATGGTGATGGGGCACTCGTCAAATTGGCGAAGTTCTATCTTCTCATCCACAAGCCTGTTGATGCGGTTTACATATTCCTCTCGCGTATCAGGCGTGTAGGCGCGCATCGCCGCCTCTATCGTGTCCGCGATCATGATGATCGCCGCGATCTTTGTCTGAGGCTTGGGCCCCGCGTAGGTGTACTTGTTGACCGCAAGCTCGCCGTCCTCCTTGAGGGAGAGCGCTTTGCGGTAGAAATATCCGACGGGAGCGGTGCCGTGGTGCTGACGGCAAATGGCGACTATCTCGGATGGCAGTCTGTTCTGCCTCGCCAGAATCTCGCCGAAAAGCGTATGCGACGTGATCATGCTTACGCTGACCTCGGGGATAAGCTCGTCGTGCGGGTTATAGGAGGATTGGTTTTCGCTGAAGTAAAGCGGCGCTTTAAGTTTGCCTATGTCGTGATAGTACGCCGCGCAGCGCGCCATATTGGGGTTTTCGCCTATCGCGGAAGCGCACGCCTCGGCAAGGTTTCCGACGACCAGCGAGTGGTTGAATGTGCCCGGCGCCTCGCTTGCGAGCCTCTTGAGGAGAGGATTGGACAGGTTGCAAAGCTCGCTCAGCCTGAAATCGTCCGCGATGTTGAATATTCCCTCGAAGATCGCGACGAGAGGCATAAATATGACCGCCGCCGCCACCGCCGCGCCATAGCTGTATACAAAGTTCCAGAACAGATTTATGGACGTGTCTCCGCCCGCGAGCGTCGCCGCTATGACAAGCGGTTGCACTATGAGGGGGCTCAGCACGGACATCAGTAAAAATTTGAGTCTTGTGCACAAAGAAGTTGACGATAAGCGCCGTAAGACAGTTGCAAATCGCCGCCGTCACGATAAGACTTATGTCGTACGGCTGCCCCGAAAACACATAGGACAGTATGGCAAGCGCCGCGACAAGCGTGGTCGCAAGCGTCGCGCTCCTTCTGCCGCACAGCTCGATTATGACAAGCGTGGACAGCGTAAGCGGCATCGCATATACATGGATAAGTTTGGAGCCGACCATGGTCAGCATAAAAGTTATCACCGCCATGATCACCGTAAGCCAATAGTCCCTGACCGGCTTGCCCTTCTGCCCCGCGAACCTGTATACGCCGAAAAACATCAGCAACATCATTGCAAACGCCGATACGAAAAACCCCGTAGTCCTTATTGCGTTCGCCCTTGTGAAAGCGTCCATTATGCCCGCAAGACACTGCCCGAAGCAACTCAAAAACCGCTTCCTTGCGACTATTTTTCTTTTTTCGGCACCCGATAGGTCTCTGACGTCATCTATCATAGCTTATCTCCCATAAAATCGTATTGCGTCAAATTTATCTTTCCGCTTGAGGGGCTTCCCTTTCGCGCTTTTCATAGCTGTCGTACGCCTCGATTATCCTTGCGACAAACTCGTTGCGGACTACGTCTCTGGAGCCCAAGTAGACGATCTTTACTCCCTTCACGTCCTTAAGCACCTCGAGGGCGTGCTTCATGCCGCTCAGCTGCGATTTGGGAAGGTCTATCTGCGTGATGTCTCCCGTGACGACTATGCGGCTGTTCTGTCCCATCCTCGTGAGGAACATCTTCATCTGCTCCGGCGTGGTGTTCTGCGCCTCGTCAAGAATTATAAAACTGTCCGATAGCGTGCGCCCCCTCATGTACGCAAGCGGCGCGACTTCTATGGAGCCGCGCTCTATATACTTCTGATATGCGTCCGCGCCCAAAAAGTCTCCGAGCGCGTCGAAAAGAGGCCTGAGATAGGGGTCCACCTTCTCACTGAGATCGCCGGGCAAAAAGCCGAGCTTCTCCCCAGCCTCGACCGCGGGACGAGTCAATATTATCCTGCTGACTTCGCCCTTCAAAAACGCGCTGACCGCAAGCGCCACCGCAAGATAGGTCTTGCCCGTGCCCGCGGGACCTACGCCGAACACGAGTGGAGTGGACAATATCGCGTCCACATACTTCTTTTGTCCGAAGGTCTTAGCGCGCACCTTGCCGCCGTTTGCCATGACCGCCACGGTCGCGAAAAGTTTGTCCGCGTCCGGAGTCTCGCCCGCGCGCACGCAGTCTATGACCGCGTCCACCTGCGACGCCGAAAGAGGATGTTTTTTCGACAGCTTTTCTATCGCGTTGAGGGCGCTTAAAACGTCGTCCACCGCCGCCCTTTCCCCGCTTATGCGTATGCCGGAACCAACGGCGATTATGACCGCGTCAAAAGCCTCCTTAAGTTTGTCGATGTGACTGTCCTCCGCGCCGAACAGGCTGCTGAGAGCGTCAAAATTTTCTATCTGTTTTTCGACCGTCATATGTCTTCCTTGATTTATCTTCGAGGCGCAAGCTAATGCTATGCAAATTTTCCTTCCGTCGCGTTTTAGCTCTTTATCCGCTATCCTCTCGAATTAACGCGATGTATCCGCTTGCTTGCTTACCCGCTTGCTTGCTTATCCGTTTATCCCCATTGTCCGCATTGTCCGAGCGGCTTATTTATCCGTCCGCCCTATCGCTTTACTTATTTGTCCGCCATCCGCACGGATCATCCGTTTGCATGCTTTCCCCTCTTTCATCTTGAGGATATCAGCGTTTCTACTTCCAGAGTGACTTTGACTACGCGCGCGCCGTCCACCCTTCTCACGCTGTTTATCGCCTGTTTTACGCTTGCCTCGTAGGGGATGGAGGCGATGATGTCGGAGTACACCTTCTCGATAAGTTCGTCGTCCCCTCTGACCTCCTCTTTTTCGCTTACGACAAGCTGTCTGAACTCGTACAAGCAGACGTCGAAGGGGATCAGTAAGCCGAATTTTGTCCTTTCCGTCCTCAGCTCGTAGCAGTCAAACGGCGCTTTGGGAGGCTTCGGCGTTTTGCCGAACATGGCAAGTTTAACGACTTTTTTGACCTCGCCGTATCTCTTTTCAAGCGCTACGTCGGGGAAGACCGCCTCGGATGTGAATTGCACAAGCCCGTATACGCTGCCCTTCGCTTCGACGGGGATCCTGTCATCGCCGTAGGTCACATAACCCTCGATGAGAGCGTCGCCGCTTTCTACCACGTCGCCGTATTTCACCGCCGCCGTGCCGCCCTCGACTATCACTCGGGTAACGCTCGCGCGCGTTGTAGCCCGCACGACGGAGCCGGATATCCCGATAAAACTTTCGCCTTCAAGTTCCCGCTTGATGAGCACTTTTACATGCGTGCCGTGCCTTTCAAACGCCGCGTACGCCACGCCGTCAAGGCCGAGTATGCGCTTGCTTATCTCGTCGGGATCCGCTTTGGCGTTGAAAGCGCCTTCGCGTATGCCGTGCTCGGATAGTATGCCTTGCACTTTGGCGTTTAATGCGCCGTCGACGCTGTCTCCGCCTATCCCGACTATACTCACCCGCGTTATGAAGTTGGGGTATATCGCTACAAGCGCAATCGCCGCTATAAGCCCGACGATGGCGCCTACGCGCATGAGCGCGCCGACAAGCGCGGGCGCGGCGCCGCGTCTTCTTATTATTTTATAATCATAACATAGATTGTCCAATAACGCAACAATCTTGCCCAAAACTTTTGAAGGTGCGTCAAACATGACTCCGTCTTTTGTTATTTTTACGTCGCTTATCGCGGCGGTCTTTGAAATTATCGCCAGCGCCTTTACCCCGTCCCTGCCGCTTACAAACAGCTGCGTCTTGCCAAGTTTCGAGGCAAAAATCGATATTCTGTTGGGACGCTTTTTGATTTTTCGCACTTTTTTTGGAGTGGTCATTGCAAACTTGCCTTTTGCGCTTCCACCCTCGCTTGACGCCTCGTCTTCGCCAAATTTTACTTCGAGCTTAATGCGATGAGGCGCGCCATTCTCGCGCGATCTTTTAAGTTTTTTATCCCGCGCTTTGATCTCAGCTCTCTTCAAAGTTCACGCCTCCTATCCTGCCCTTGATATAGACGTCTCCTCCGCCTATCTCCGCAATGGTCAGT
>CANQCC010000045.1 GCA_947589635.1 uncultured Clostridia bacterium
AACCCATTTTGCGAGGGTCGAGCGTACTTTATCGTACGTGACCTGAACAAAATGGGCTTTGACGAAGTATATCGCCCCTCGATAACTTAAAAACCGTCTGTACGGGATGAGAGACAAGAAAAAACCCATTTTGCGAGGGTCGAGCGTACTTTATCGTACGTGACCTGAGCAAAATGGGTTTTGACGAAGTATATCGCCCGTACAGACGGTTTTTACGCTTTGTTGGCGCAACCAAGCACACACTCAATCTTATGTTTCACCACCTGCTTAACGGCTTCACGGGCCGGTCCGAGGTATTGACGAGGATCGAAGTGCGAGGGATTGAGAGCGAAGTGCTCGCGGATGGCGCCGGTCACGGCGATACGCAAGTCGCTGTCGATGTTGATCTTGCAGACTGCCATAGAGGCGGCTTTACGCAGCATATCTTCGGGAACGCCCTTGGCGTTGGGCATATTGCCGCCGTATTGGTTGACTATCTTGACGAGGTCTTCGGGGACGGACGACGCGCCGTGGAGCACGATGGGGAAACCGGGCAGACGTCTGCCGACTTCTTCGAGGATGTCGAAGCGGAGTTTGGCTTCGCCCTTAAACTTGTATGCGCCGTGGGAGGTTCCGATCGCGATGGCGAGGGAGTCGACTCCGGTCTTGTTGACGAACTCCTGCACCTGGTCGGGGTCGGTGAAGGCGGCGTCCTTTTCGGAGACGTTGACCGCGTCCTCGATGCCCGCGAGTTTGCCGAGTTCCGCCTCGACGACTACGCCGTGGTCATGGGCATACTCGACGACCTGTTTTGTGATGCTGATGTTTTCCGCAAACGGATGCGCGCTTGCGTCGATCATGACGGACGTGAAGCCGTTGTCAACGCAGTCCTTGCAGAGGGCGAAGCTGTCGCCATGGTCGAGATGCAGGCAGATGGGAAGACCGCTTGTTTCCACAGCCGCTTCCACCATTTTGGTGAGGTAGGTGGTGTTTGCATATTTTCTCGCGCCCGAAGAGACCTGCAGGATGAGAGGAGCATTCTCCTCGGTAGCACCCTCTACGATGCCCTGGATAATTTCCATGTTGTTGACGTTGAAAGCGCCGATGGCGTAGCCGCCTTCGTAAGCCTTCTTGAACATTTCGGTTGTTGTAACAAGTGGCATATTCAGCCTCCAAAATTTATTTTCGCATACATTATATAACTATTGCCGCAAAATTACAAGTATTGCCGCAAAATTACAAGCGGCAGCGGGCATAATTTTTTATTCCCTGTCCCGCTTTGCGCGCCTGCCTCGCGAGATGAGAGAGGGGCGCTAAATCACGTCCGCGTCGGTGATGATCTCGTCGTTTTTACTTTCGTCGTGGCCTATGATTATGTGGCGGTCGCCGTGCTTGTCGATGTATTCCTTCTTGATGACGATGGAGCCGTCCTCGTCCGCCTCGCGACGGAGCACGGCAAGTTCATATTCGTTCTTGTCCGAATATTTAGCGCGTTCGGCACGCTTTTTCTTCTCGTTCTTGCGACCGCGGGAGTATGCGAGCATAACGGCAAGCACTACCGCAAGGATCGCGAAACCCGCAAGGAAGATGTCCGCATATTCGTTGGGCAAAAACCAGGCTATCGCCATGAGGATATGCCCCGCGACTATGTTGCCGAGGAAGACCGCAAGCGACGCTTTCCACACGGGAAAATCGAGGAAACTACCCACGCAGGAGCCCGTCCAGGCGCCCGTCATGGGAAGCGGGATCGCCACAAACAGAAACAGTCCCCAAAACTTTTTGGTGTCCGCGCTATACTTTCTTTTTGGCTTCTTGCCTTTTTTTATTCTCTCCTCATCCTTTCGGCGCTGTTCTTCCGCATTGTAAGCGGATTCCGCCCTGTCGGACAAATTCGCCTCCATATTCTTTGCAAATTTTGAAAAGAGCTTTGTCTTTTTAAGCCGTCTTATAAGCGGCCTAATGGCAAGCAGAAGAGGCACTATGATGGTCGTGGAGCCCGCAATACAGCACCACATGCCGATGTATGTGTTGATAAACGCGTCCACCGACCCCTTTATAAACATGCCCGGCATAAACAGTATGGCGCCGCGTAACTCGATTATCGGGATGATGGATATGACATACAACGTCAAAAAATCATTGCCCGCAAATATTTTTCTGAAAAACTCGATGACGGTTGCAATCATATGCCTCTCCCATAAATTTTATATATAAAATTATATAAAAATGCATGTCTGATGTCAAGCCCTAAGCAGAATCCGCCATGACAAAGTCATTCACAACGTTTGATGATATCAACCGCGATATTTGTTCAAAGACAAAAAAGCCCTTTCGACGAGCGTCAAGCGTACTTAAGCGTACGTGACGTGAAGGAAAAGGGCGCTGACAAAGCTATTCGCCATATTGAAACGTAAAAACCGCAATATTTGTTCAAAGACAAGGGAAAGCCCATTTTGCGTGGGTCGGGCGTACTTAAGCGTACGTGACCTGCAAGAAAAATTTATATATCAAACTTAGATAACTTGAAAACCGTCTGTACGGGATGAAGAGCGCGAAAGCGCCCTTTTCCTGAGCGTCGAGCGTACATAAGCGTACGTGACGTGAAGGAAAAGGGCGCTGACAAAGCTATTCGCCCGTACAGGCGGTTTTTACAGCAGGCGAAGGATGCACATCTCCGCCGCATCCCCCCTCCTATTCCCCGTCCTGAGGATCTGGGTGTAGCCGCCGCCACGGTTAAGTTGCTCGCGACGAGCGTCGTACTTGGGGGCGTACTCCTTGAAGATCTTCTCGATGAGAGGATGTTTGGTGTCCTTGATGCGAGCGCGGAAGGAGGCCTTCGACTCCTTATCGGCGCGGACTTCCTTGATGTCGACAAGTTTCGCCATAAGTCTGCGGCGGGCGTTGAGTTTCTTGGGACCGTCGTTTGTGAACTGCACGGTGGATTGAGACCTTTCGCCCTTGGAGTTGACGTTTGTCACGACCTTATTGACTTTGACGTCGTCCTTATAAGTCCTGATTGCGATGGTGATATATTTTTCTGCGAGGCTTCTTACGGCCTTAGCGCGGTCGACGGTCGTCTCGATCTGGCCGTACCAAAGCAGCTCCGAAACCTGATTCTTGAGCATAGCCATTCTCTGGTCTGTGCGTTTACCTAACTTTTTGGGCATAATTAGTCCTCCTGCATCTTGAGGTTGAGTCCCAATTCCTCAAGCTTTTTGACAACTTCTTCGAGAGATTTTCTTCCGAGGTTCCTCACCTTGAGCATATCCTCTTCGGTACGCTTTGTGAGGTCTTCGACTGTGTGGATACCTGCGCGCTTAAGGCAGTTGTACGAGCGCACCGAAAGATCAAGGTCCTCGACGGACATCTCAAGCACTTTGGTCTTGTTATCCGGCTCGTTCTGGATGAGAATGGGGGTCTCGTCCATCTTATCGACAAGCTCCACAAACAGTCTGATGTGGTCGTTCATGATCTTTGCGGCAAGCGACGTGATCTCCTTTGCGGAGGTCGTGCCGTCCGTCGTCACCTCGAGAGTGAGCTTGTCAAAGTCGATGCTCTGCTCCACACGGGTGCTTTCGACGGCGTAGTTTGCCTTGATGACGGGCGTATAAATCGAGTCGATCGGTATGTATCCGATGGGTTGATTGACGTCCTTGTTCTGGGAGGCGGGAACATATCCTCTGCCGCGATCGACATATATCTGCATGTCGATAACCGCGCCTTCGTCAAGCGTGCAGATGACCTGGTCGGGATTCATGACCTCTACGCCGAGAGGGCAATCGATATCGCCGGCGGTGACCACGCCTACGCTGTCCGCGCGCAGAGAGCAGACCTGCTTGCCCGCGTTCTCCAAAGACTCCACCGTCCTGAAGCGCACGGATTTGATGTTGAGGATAATTTCGGTTACTTCTTCCTTCACGCCGTCGATCGTGGAAAACTCGTGATCGACGCCCGTTATCTTCACGCCGACTGCGGCGGAACCGGGAAGCGCGGAAAGAAGGATACGACGCAAGCTGTTGCCTATTGTCGTGCCAAAGCCGCGTTCAAGAGGCTCGACCACAAACTTGGCATAATTTTTGCTCTCGTTCTCCTCGAAGGTTATACGGGGGCTTTTGATTTGCATCATAGTTTACATCCTCCCTAAGATTACTTGGAGTACAACTCGACGATGAGGTGCTCCTGAATGTCGAGGTCGATATCCGCTCTTTCGGGGAGCGCGACGACCTTGCCCGTCAGCGTTGCGTTGTCAAACTCGAGCCACTTGACGATGTTGAGATTCTTTGTCTGTTTGACCGCTTCCCACATGACGGAATCCTGCTTGTTTTCCTTGACGGCGATGACGTCGCCGACTTTGATGAGGTAGGACGGGATGTCCACTCTCTTGCCGTTTACGGTGATGTGACCGTGGTTGACGATCTGACGAGCCTGCGCCCTTGAAACGCCGAGGCCGAGCCTGTAGACCACGTTGTCAAGACGTCTTTCAATGAGGGTGAGCATGTTCTCACCCGTGACGCCGCGCATTTCGGACGCCGTGTCATAATACATCTTGAACTGCTTTTCCGTCACGCCGTAGTAGCGCTTTGTCTTTTGCTTTTCGCGCAACTGAATGGAATAGCCGCTGGCCTTCTTTCTGCTTCTCGCCTTGGGATCGGCGCCGGGAACGTTCTTTCTGTCATAGAATGCGCATTTGTCCGAATTGCATCTTTCGCCCTTCAAATAGAGCTTGCAACCTTCGCGACGGCATATGCGGCATACGGGACCTGTATATTTAGCCATAGTTTAACCTCCTCTTACAGTCTTCTCGCCTTAGGCGGGCGGCATCCGTTGTGAGGGATGGGGGACACGTCCTGAATGAGCGTGACCTCAAGTCCGACGTTGCCGAGCGCGCGGATAGCGGATTCTCTGCCCTGACCTGCGCCCTTAACATAGACCTCAACGGTCCTCATGCCCTGATCGTAGGCGACTTTGGCGGCGTCTTCGCTGACCATCTGAGCCGCAAACGGAGTTGCCTTACGGCTGCCGCGCAACTTCAGCTTGCCTGCGCTGGACCAGCTTATAGCATTGCCGTTCATATCCGTGACGGTGACTATTGTATTGTTGAAAGAGGCGTGAATATGCACTTGACCTTTTTCAACGCGTTTGATATCTTTTCTTTTCTTAATAGCTTTTCTTGCAATACCTGCCATAGTTCACTCCTTATTTCTTCTTGCGGGCTACAGCGCGCTTCGGCCCCTTGCGAGTACGGGCGTTTTGCTTGGTATTCTGTCCTCTGACGGGCAGACCCTTTCTGTGGCGGACGCCGCGATAGCAGCCAATCTCGCCAAGTCTCTTTATGTTGAGCTGGACTTCGCGTTTCAAATCGCCTTCTACGTGCAGATTTTTTTCAATGTAATCGCGGATGAGGCTCACCTGTTCCTCCGTGAGGTCCTTGACGCGCACGTCGGGACTTATGCCCGTTGCGCGAAGAATCTCCTGCGAGGTCGGCAAACCGATACCGTAGATGTACGTCAGTCCGTATTCGACTCTCTTGTCGCGCGGAAGATCCACGCCAGCAATTCTTGCCATTTTCTACCTCCGAAAATTGTGTACGTTGTGTATTTTTATATATATGACCGCACAGGGAGTCGCCCGAAATTCGGAATGAGGCGACCAGCCGCCCTATGCTTGTTTCCTATATAAGTCCCGCGGGGCGCGGGAAAGCGACAGGCTTAGCCCTGACGCTGCTTGTGATTGGGATACTTTGAGCAGATGACCATCACTCTGCCGTTCCTTTTGATGACCTTGCACTTGTCGCACATGGGTTTCACACTGGGTCTGACCTTCATAGTTGATCCTCCAAATGGTTATTTATGCTTACTTATTGCGGTAGATTATCCTACCCTTCGTAAGGTCGTAGGGGGACATTTCTATCTTGACTTTGTCTCCCTCGAGAATTCTGATGTTGTTGATGCGCAGCTTGCCGCCGAGATACGCAAGTATCTCATGGCCGTTTGTCAGCATCACTCTGAATTGCGTTTTGGGCAGGACTTCTATAACCTTGCCCTCGGTTTCGATAACGTCTTCCTTTGACATTAAACCCTTCCTTATAATGATTTCTCGTTATACTTTCTCAGCGCGCTGAACAGCTCCGCGTCGAACACCTGAGCGCCCCCTTTGAGCTTTGCGGATATCTTTTCAAGCGTCTCGCCCGTGCTGCCGATATGTTTGACGTTTTTAAGTTTCGCCCTCTTTATGCGACGAAGGTCTCCGTCGGCTATCTTCACGCGGGAATCGTCCACTATCTCGACGATCGCGTAATACCTGCCCATATCTCGCCCGGCCTTTGAATATACGACTTCTCCGACTTCCATATCACAGTGTGAGTATTTCAGCGCCGTGTTCTGTCAGCGCAACAGTGTTCTCATAGTGCGCCGCGGGTTTGCCGTCCTTTGTCACGCATGTCCAGCCTGTGCCCGTCGTCTCCCAGGTACCGAGAGTTATCATCGGCTCTATCGCAAGCACAAGTCCCTCTTCAAGCCTTATGCCGTGCCCTTCCTTTCCGAAGTTGGGGACGGAAGGATCCTCGTGCATCTCTCTGCCTATGCCGTGGCCAACCATGCTTCTCACGACTCCGTAGCCGCGCGACTCGCAATAGGTCTGCACCGCGTGGGATATATCTCCCAATCTGCCGCCCGCTTTGAAATGCTTTACGCCCTCGAAGAAACTTTCCCTTGTGACGTCTATCAGCGCGCGCTTTTCTTCGCTTATCTCGCCTACCGCGACCGTCCTTGCGGCGTCCGCCTGCCAGCCCTTGAATATCAGGCCGCAATCTATCGAGAGTATCTCGCCCTCTTTAAGCCGCTTGTCGGACGGGAATCCGTGCACGACCACATCGTCCACCGAGGCGCATATCGTCCCCGGGAAACCGCCGTATCCGAGGAAGGAAGGTTTGCTGTCATGCCGCACGATATACTCATATGCAAATTCGTCAAGCCTTTTTGTGCTTACGCCGGGCTTCACTCTCTCCTCGAGAAAGAGCAGGCAATCCCTCAGGATCCCGCCCGATTTGCGCATATGCTCTATTTCGTCCCGGCTTTTAAGATAGATCATTTAAGCGCCGCCCTGACGTTTTCGAATATCTCGTCTATAGCGCCGACCGCGTTCACGTCCTTAAGCTTGCCCTGAGCGCGATAGTAGTCTATCAAAGGCTGAGTCTGCTGCTGATACACCCTGAGCCTGTTGGCGACCGTTTCCGGCTTGTCGTCGTCGCGGATGTAGAGCTGCCCGCCGCACTTCTTGCAAGTCGTCGCGCCGCCGAGCGTGGAGACGTGATACGTCTCGCCGCAAGCGCACATGCGCCTGCCGCTCATCCTGTCCATGATGACGTCGAAGGGGACGTCGATGTTCAGCGCGATGTCGATGCGCGCCACTTTGTCAAGGCTCTCCGCCTGAGGTATGGTGCGCGGGAAACCGTCGAGGATGTAGCCGTCTTTGCAATCGTCCTCTTTAAGCCTCTGCTCCACAAGACCGATGACGACCTCGTCGGGGACAAGCTCGCCCGCGTCGATATAGCTTTTCGCCTTGACGCCGAGGGGGGTGCCCTCTTTGATGTTTCTGCGGAGAATGTCGCCTGTGGAAATATGAGGAATGTTATATTCCTCGCTTATCAACGCAGCCTGCGTACCTTTGCCCGCGCCGGGCGCACCCAATAGAATGATGTTTTTCATAATTTGTTATTATATCACCTATTTTTACGCCGCGCAACATATTTTGATGTCGCGAGCGGCGTAAATGAAATGAATTTTGTTATTTGAGGAAGCCCTTATAGTGCCTCATCATGATCTGCGATTCCAGTTGCTTATTGAGCTCCAGCGCGACGGACACGACGATGAGAAGTCCCGTTGCGGAGAAGGAGTTTGCAAGCCCCAGGTCATATCCGGAATATCGGCCTGACAGCGCGAGGAACACAAACGTCGGGATAAGCGAGATTATCATCAGGAAGATAGCGCCGAACAGCGTTATGCGGTTGTTTATCTTCCTCAAGAAGTCGCTTGTGGGTTTGCCCGCTCTCGTGCCGGGAATGAAGCCGCCGTATTGTTGGATGTTTTTGGACACGTCCTCGGGGTTGAACTGGATCTGCGCGTAGAAGTACGAGAATCCGAGTATGAGCAGAGCAAGCAGCACATAGTATACCGGAGTGCCCGTGCCCATATATTTCGCGTACCACGCAGCGGCGCTCGAGTTGGAGAAGAACAGCTGAATTATCATCTGCGGGAACATAAGCAGCGACGACGCGAAGATTATCGGCATGACGCCGCTTCCGTTGACGCGGATGGGGATGTAGGTGGTCTGCCCGCCGTACATCTTGTTGCCCTTTATCTGCTTAGCGTATTGGACGGGGATCCTGCGCTCCGCTCCGTCAATGAAGACGATAAACGCAAGTATCGCGACGACGACAAGGATATATCCGATTATATTCCAGATATAAGTCCACTCCTCGCCCACCATCTTGAGCGCGGTCGCAATGGAGGTGCCCGCCGTAGCGAGTATGCCGATGAAGATGATTATCGAAGTTCCGTTGCCGATGCCGTATTCCGTGATGCGCTCGCTCAGCCACATGACCATCGTGCTGCCCGCGACAAGAATGACTATCGTCAGCGCCATCGTAAGAATGGGCGCGCCCTCGGAGGCCTCTTCGTATGCGAACAGAGGTCTCATGGCGTTTGCGTTATTCCACATGATGACGATGCCTATCGCCTGAATGACTGCAAGCAGGATGGCGACTATACGCGTGATCTGCGTCAGTTTGTTTCTGCCTTCCTCGCCCTCTTTGGACATTCTTTCGAGCGCCGGGATGACCAAGGTCAGCAGCTGCATGATAATGAATGAGTTGATAAACGGCAATATGCCTAACGCAAACAACGTCGCATTCTGCATGGAACCGCCTGTGATCGAGGACAGCACTCCGAGAAAATCGATGTTGGACCCGAAGGCTCCCTGCACGACTGAAATATCCAGCGTCGGGATAGGAATGTAGCAACCGATCCGATAAACCAATATGAGAAGCAGAGTGAACCAGATCTTCACTCTGATCTCCTTGGTTTTGAATGCGTTTTTGAGCGTTTCAAACATTATAGCACCTCAGCTTTGCCGCCTGCAGCCTCTATCTTCTTTATCGCAGACGCCGAGAATTTGTTTGCCTTGACGGTAAGAGCGACCTTAAGTTCGCCGTCGCCGAGGACTTTAAGTCCATAGCTTTCGACTTTCTTGATGACGCCCGCCGCCACAAGCTCGTCTATTCCGACCGTTGCGCCGGCCTCGAACGCGTTGAGTGCTTCGACGTTCACGGTGTTGTATACGTGCGCGAATCTCTTGTTGTTGAAGCCGATCTTGGGCAGACGCCTTGTCATAGGCATTTGTCCGCCTTCGAAGTTGGGACGCACGCCGCCGCCGCTTCTTGCCCACTGACCCTTATGTCCGCGGGTAGATGTCTTGCCCATGCCGGAGCCGATGCCGCGGCCTATTCTCTTTTCGGAGGTCCTTGCCCCCTCTGCGGGTTTAAGATCTTGGATATTCATAAAGCCTTTCCTCCTCAGATTTCCTCTACCTTGACAAGGTGGACGACCTTTTTGATCTTGCCTCTCACGCACGGATTGTCGTTGAAGACGCGGCTGTTGCCTATCTTGTGCAGCCCGAGAGCCTCAAGATTGACTTTGTGGCACTTGAGCACTCCGTTGGGGCTTTTCACGAGGGTGACTTTAACTTGTTTGACTGCTGTCTTTGCCATAATATCCCTCCTTAGTCCACGTTGACTTCCACGCCGCGAAGACGCGCTATCTCATCGGCGTTTCTCAAGCTCATAAGTCCCTGCATCGTCGCCTTTGCGGAGTTGATGGGGTTGTTGGAGCCGAGAGACTTTGTCCTGATGTCCTTTATACCCGCGACCTCGAGCACTACGCGCACTGCGCCGCCCGCGATGACGCCGGTACCTTGTTCGGCAGGAAGCAGAAGCACTTGACCTCTGCCGAATTTGCCTGTTGTTGCATGAGGAATTGTGTTGTCCTTAAGAGAGATCTCCACCATGTTGCGCTTTGCAAGTTTGGTGGCCTTCTCGATCGCCTCGGGGACCTCGGCGGCTTTGCCCATGCCGAGTCCGACGTTGCCCTGACCGTCGCCTACTACCACAAGCGCGGAAAAGCGCATATTTCTGCCGCCCTTGACCGTCTTTGTGACGCGGTTGACCGCGATCAGTTTCTTGTTGAGGCCGTCGTCCTCTCTGTTTCTGTTATCGTTCCTTTTATCACGGTTCTCAGCCATAATTCCTCCTAAAATTTCAGACCGGCTTCTCTTGCGCCGTCCGCCAGAGCCTGAACTCTGCCTGTATACAGATAGCCGCCTCTGTCAAACACGACTTCCGTAATGCCAAGCGCGAGCGCCTTAGCCGCGATAGCGGCGCCGACTTTCTTTGCCGCTTCCGTCTTGGTAAGCTCCGCGATCTGAGCCGCCACGGTCTTGTCAAGAGTGCTCGAGCTGCAAAGGGTGTGTCCCTTCACGTCGTCGATGACCTGAGCGTAGATATGATTTGTGCTTCTGTACACGCAAAGACGAGGTCTTTCGGCAGTGCCGCTGACTTTTTTACGCACTCTTGCGTGACGGATAACTCTGTCCTGATTTTTGTCTATCTTCTTGATCATAGTCTCACCTCGTTACTTCGTCGCTCTCTTGCCGACTTTCTTGACGACGGTCTCGTTCTTATAGTGGAAACCGTAGTTGTGATATGGCTCGACGGGCTTGATGGCCTTGATGGACGCCGCGACCTGTCCGACAAGTTGACGATCTATGCCTTTGACGACGATCTCAAGCGGAGCGGGCTGCGCGAAGGTTATGCCTTCGGGAGCGGTAAATTCCACCGGGTGAGAAAAGCCGATGTTCATCGTAAGCTTGTTGCTTCCCGTCAGCGTGACCTTATAGCCGACGCCGGCGACGATAAGCGACTTTTCAAAACCCTTCGTAACGCCGACCACCATGTTGTGGATGAGCGCGCGATAAAGTCCGTGAAGGGCGCGATGATCCTTGTCGTCGGTCTGGCGCTTGCAAACGATGTGCCCGTCCTCAAGCACGACGCTTATGGACTTGTCAACCTTTTGAGTAAGGGTGCCCAAAGGTCCTTTGACCGTGACAAGATTGTCCGTATTATCAAAGGTGACGCCTGCGGGTATAGCAATGGGTGCTCTTCCTATTCTTGACATAACGCGCCTCCTTACCAAATGTACGCGAGCACTTCGCCGCCTACATGCTTTGCGCGCGCTTCCTTATCGGTCAGGATGCCCTGCGAGGTGGACAGAATGGCGATGCCCATTCCGTTGAGGACCTTGGGAAGGTTGTCCACGCCCGCGTATACGCGCAAGCCGGGAGTAGATACTCTCTTGAGACCCGTCACGACTTTCTGATTCTTGTTGGGAGCGTACTTCAACTTGATGTTGATGGTGTTTTGCACCTCGTTCTCCACTATCTCGTAGCCGTTGATATAGCCCTCTTTGACGAGTATATCTGCAATTGCTACCTTGACTTTGCTTGCGGGGACGTCAACGGTCTCGTGCTTTGCGGTCAAGGCGTTTCTTATTCTTGTAAGCATATCTGCAATGGGATCTGTCATAATGTCCTCCTTACCAGCTTGCTTTCTTCACACCGGGAAGCTCGCCCTTATAGGCAAGATTGCGGAAACAGACTCTGCAGA
>CANQCC010000046.1 GCA_947589635.1 uncultured Clostridia bacterium
TCGACAACTTCGCCGCAAAGATAAGCGCGGGCGCAAAGTACTTCAAAAAGCCGAACTCCGAGATATGGCGCTCGCTGATGTTCATCGTCAAAGTCATGGCGATAATAATCGTCCCCTTGGGGCTTGCGCTGTTCTTCGTCAAGTATTATCTTCAAAATCCGACGGGCGCTTCGCCGCAATACTACATCGTCACCACCGTAGGCACCATCGTGGGCATGATCCCAAGCGGGCTTGTGGCGCTTGCCTCCACGGTATTTTGCGTGAGCGTGGTCAGGCTGTCCAAGCGCAAGACCCTGGCGCAGGATCTGTACTGTGTGGAGACTCTCGCGCGCGTGGACGTGCTGTGCCTTGACAAGACGGGCACCATCACCGAGGGCACAATGGACGTCAACGAGGTGCGCCCTGTGGGAGACAGATCCGTCGACGACATAAAGCAGATCCTCAAAAATCTTATGAGCGCTCTTGACGACGACAACGCCACCGCAAACGCCGTGCGCAATTTTGTCTCAGGCGTCGAGGCGAGCGCGGAGGCGTCTTTCAAAGTCCCCTTCTCCTCTCAAAGAAAGTGGAGCGGCGCAAGGATAGACGGCGTAAGTTATGTGCTCGGCGCGCCGGAATTTGTGCTTAAAGACATTCCTCAGGATATACGCGCCACCGAAAGCGAAATGGCAAAAAACGGCTTTAGAGTCATGCTTTTGGCGTCGTCAACCGCCGATTTTGACGGTACTGCCCTTCCCGGAGGCCTTGAGGCGATAAGTTTTATCTTCATCACGGACACAATAAGAAAGGAGGCTCCCGACACACTGCGCTTCTTCAGAGAAGAGGGCGTCGAAGTCAAGATAATCTCCGGCGACAATCCCGAAACCGTGCGCGCGGTCGCGATTCGCGCGGGGCTTGAAGACTGCGACAACATAATAGATATGTCCACCCTCAAAACGGAGCAAGAGGTCATGGAGGCGGCGACAAAGTACACCATCTTCGGGCGCGTGCTTCCCGACCAGAAACTCATGCTTGTGGGCGCGCTTAAGGCCGCGGGACACACCGTAGCCATGACGGGCGACGGCGTAAACGACGTGCTTGCGCTTAAAGCGGCGGATTGCTCTATCGCGATGGCGTCGGGCTCGGACGCGGCGAAAAACGTAAGCTCCCTTGTGCTGCTTGACAGCAACTTCGCCTCGATGCCTCGCGTAGTCTCGGAAGGCAGGCGCTCCATAAACAACCTGGAGCGCAGCGCGGCGCTGTACCTCATGAAGACGATATACAACACGTTGCTTGCCATACTGTTCCTGTGCGTGCCGGACGCCCTGCCCTTCGCGCCGTCCAACCTGACCCTGATGGGCGGAGTCACGATAGGCATGCCGTCGATAGTGCTTGCGCTTGAGCCCAACACGGACAGAGTGCAAGGCCGATTTTTGCCGAAGGTATTGCAAAACGCATTCCCTGCGGGATTTACAGTGCTGCTTGCGGCGATAGCGATCATAATTTGCAACAACTTCTTCCTGACCGACCTTGAGACGGCGCAGGCGACGTCCATGTTTGTCATAGTCATAACCTTTGTTGGCTTTATGTTGCTTGCAAAAGTAAGCCTGCCCTTCACGTGGCTGCACTTTGCGACGTACGTGCTTATGATAGTCATTTTCGTATGCGTATACGCCGTGCCCCTGCCCGGCAATTTCTTCGTAAACTTCTTCAACCTGACAAGAGACATCACCTGGGATATGGCTAAGGCGTTTTTGACCATATGCGCCGTGCTGCTGCCCGTTTATCTTGGCATGGTCTTCGGCGCGCGGGCGATATCAAAGCGCACGGGAGCCTATTGGGAGGACGTATTCACAAGGCTTGACAACCGCCTTAAAAAGGACGCTCCGCCAAAGAAGATAAAGATTTAAGACAATGCAAAGCGGGCGAATGAAAGCCTGCGGCTTTTGAAAAATAAGCGAAATGTTTATGCAATCTGCCGACGGCATATAAAATATAAGGATTACAAAAGTTATCCGTCGCATAAAAGACATAATACTTCGGAAGGTTTATCGGCCGCTTAGAAAAAAATAATTACTATAAAAATTTGCAGCCGCATATAAAAATCAAGCCGCCCCAAACGGGACGGCTTTTGTCTTTGTGGTTTAAGATTATCAGTCCGCAAGGATCATGTGTTTGAAGAGCAAGCACCAAACGATATCCAACCAACCGATAATGAGGCCGAAGAATGTGACCAGGATCGCCGCAACGATGTTGAGCGTCTTCTTTGTCTGGATTGCGGATGACCATCTCACGAGAATCTCTGTGACCCAGTTCACAACGGGGATGAGGAGAAGAATGATTTGGATCAAGCGACTTTGGCTGTTGAACCAACCGGAAATTGACTTTGCCATATTAAAATCCTCCATTTGAGCTTGAAGCTCTTTTTTCTGAATATTATAATATCAAATGCGCAAAAAAATGTAAATGTTTTAATAAAAATTTTTGCGAAAATTTTATAAAATTTTCTTATTGTCTTTCCCCTCTTCGAGGAAGCGGAAAAATTATTTTTCTTTGGCGCGACGGCGCAATTTAACGGTTGAAAAATATGTGGCGATAGTATATAATTATATTTTGTTGCAGAAGCAACGTTTGGGAGAAATTATGACTCAGGAAAATCTTTTGGAAAAGAAGCCCGAAAAGCGCTTTATCGGCCTCAACGGCAACATGTGGATATATGCGCTTGGCGTTATGGGTATCAACCTTGCCATAGGGCTTGTCAACAGTTATCAGGCGGAATTTTTCAACAAGATGATGTCCATCGACCTCATCGCGGTGGCTATCATCATTCTCGTCGCAAAATTTGTAAGCATATTTGCGGACTTCATCTTTGGTAACCTCATAGACCGCGCGCACTTCAAGTCGGGCAAAATGAGGCCGTGGATATTGATGTCCGCTTTCCCGCTTGCGGCGCTTACGATGCTGTCGTTTGTGTTTATTCCCTTCCCCGCGACGGAGGCGGGCAAGATAGGCAAATACGTCTACATCGCGTTTGTGCTTATACTTTGGAACGTCAGCATGACCATGGCGGACATTCCCTCGCAGGGCATGTTGTCCTTTGTGACGGACAACGCCAACGACACAAACAATGCGGCGGGTTGGGCAAACACTCTTAAGTCGCTTGCCCTTGCGTGCTCCGGCGTGGTGTTCACTATCGTAGGCATGTTGACCGGATCCGGCGGCGTGCTCACTCAAAAGGAGTATCTGATAACCGCGGGAATACTTGTAGGGCTCGGCCTTGTCTTCCAGCTGCTGATGTACTTCAAGACGAGAGAGATAAACAAGTCCGCCGCTCCCGCCGGCATGAGCTTTAAGGAGATGTTCCACGAACTTAAGGGCAACAAACAGATGATGATCCTGTTTGCCACATTCATACTCGGCTTCGGGCGCAACATAGGCCTTGGCATAGCGGTGCAGGCAAGCTGTATCCTCATCCGCGAAGGCATTGACTTAAGCTTTATCGGCATGGGCGTGCTCAGAGGCGACCAGTGCAGCTGGGCAATAGGCATAACGTCGGCTATCTCATCCGCAATATTCATAGTGCTGAACCCCATCATCAACAAAAAACTCGGCGAAAAGAAATACTTTATCATCGCGGGCTTCTACGGATTTATCGTCGCCACGCTGTCGTACATTCTGTACGTCTTCGGCGGCGCGCCGATGCGCTCGATATGGGCTATACTTGTGTATCAGCTGTTTATGGGCATATCCTTCGCGCCCAACGGCTACCTGCCCATGGTCATGACCGCGGACATAGTGGACTATCAGGAGTGGAGGACGGGCAAACGAACGGAGGGCACTCAATTTGCCATTTTGTCCATGTCAAACAAGCTGTCCAACGCCCTCAGCGTGTCAATGGGTCTGCTGCTGATAGGCGCGATCGGCTACAGCTCGGACAAATACTTCGGCGCGGTCGAGGCGGGCGGAGACATCGCCGCGTACGTCACAAACTCCATGCAAAACAAAGCATGGGCGATATACTTCCTGCTGCCCGGACTTTGCATGTTGGCAAGCTCGCTCATCATGTTCTTCTATAAGATAGACGAAAAGACAAAGGTGGAAATGCGCGCCGCACTCGCCGTCAAACACGCCAAAGAACGCGGAGAGACTCCGGATGAGGACGAGAGCGCAAAACAGATCGAGCGCGCGGAAGAGGCTGTCTTCGAGGGCGAATCGGAAAGCGAAATACAAATCGAGGAAGCGCTGTCCACGCCGACCGTCTCAGTCTATGAGGCGGAAGCCGCCCTGTCCAGTCAAGCCCCATCAGACCTGGACGGCTCCTCCGCGATATTCCCCGAACTGTCGGATAGCGCCCCCGAAACGGAGACCACTCAGGACGCCCCAATCGAGGACGATTCAATCGAAAAGGCGCAAAGCGAAGACGCGACGGAATCTCCTGCCGAAGAAACGGATAACGCCAAGACGGAGGAACCTATCGAATAATCGCCGCCGAAGGACAAAACTTCGGACTTATCAAAACCAAAACACATAAAAAACGGCAGACATCCTGCCGTTTTTTCATGCAAAATAAAACGGCAAAGGCTCTGCCGCCATTAAAAGCGATCAACAGTCCATGCCAAGCAGATAGTCCGCCGATACGCCAAACGCCCGCGCAAGACTTACGATATACGTCGCCTTCGGCTCGTTGATGCCCTTCTCCCAAAAGTCGATGGCCTTTTGAGATACGCCGACGCGTTTGGCAAGCTCCTGCTGGGAGATCCCAAGTTCCGCGCGAAGTTCCCTGATATTTGTGGAAAGTACGCTTTTCATATCCTTATCTTAGAAGATTTTTACTTAATATTTCTTGACAAGAAGAATTCTACTTAATATAATTTATTTAATATTAAAGATATCGGCAAGCGACGCGGCGAAAAAGAGATTTACACGCATGATAAAATGGCGATGCCGCAGATGTACAAAAGAAATTTTTCTGAAAAATCCGCGTCCTGTCCGATGTCGAGCTGACCTACCGGAGAGACAAATGGCAGAAGACACCAAAAACGCGACCTCTGAGGAGCAACTTGTTTTTTACGCCGACAGCGAAGAAGAGGCTAAGGCTTTGGCGATAGCAAGCATAATGCAATGCGCAAATTCAAGCGCAAAAACTCAGGAGGTAATTCGCCCCAAGATCTCCTTTTGGCAGGTGTTTTGGGGGCTTATATGCCCGCTTATTCTGCAAGCGGTAAATCTGATGATCTACTTTCTTGTGTATGCGGCGATATGGCTTGTCGTGCCCGTCGCGATCCTTATATTTCTGCTGTTTATCAAGCCTTCTTTTATATTGTTCGTCCTGTTGTATCAAAAATTTGCTCCCGCTTCTTTGAGGGCAAGCTGCCGTTTTGAGCCGTCTTGTTCAAACTATATGTTGCTCGCGATAGAAAAGTACGGCTTTTTAAGAGGATTTTTCAAAGGCATGCGCAGGCTGTTCAGGTGCCACTATCCAAACGGCGGCATAGATTATCCATGACATATATATTGTTCTCTCGGATATATTTGTACTCAATAAACAAAGGAGGAAAAAATCATGACCAAATATAAGACCGTAGCTCTTGAATCAATGCTGGTCGGCAAAAAGAAGCAAACCGCAAACGAAGTCATAGCGCCCGTTTCTCAGGCTATCCAAAGAGAAGCCGCAGGCGGTTGGAAATTTGTAAACATGTACGACATGCCTATACTTGTCACTCCCGGTTGCATAGGCAAACTGCTCGGCAAGCCCGGCGACGTAGTGTATTATTACATGATGGTCTTCGCTCAAGAGGCCTAAATCCTTCATTTTTCTTCCCCTCCGTCTATATGAGAGAATGGGCGGAGGGGAAATTTTTTAACCCTGCCTATGGCTGAACGGTGTGTGCTTATAATAAACAAGATGTCGGGGCGTACGGACAAGCTCGACATTGAAAATCTGACGCGCGAGCTTGACGTAAACTCCGACTGCGATATAATATACCTCGTCGAGAAGTCCCGCCTTGAGGATCTGTCCTCATACGACAAAATAATCGCGTGCGGCGGAGACGGCACGCTTAACGGCGTCCTCAATTGCAAAATTTCCCCGTCGGCAGAGGTCGTCTACGTCCCGTACGGCACGCTGAACGAGACCGCCGCATATATGAGGCGCTACTCGCAGGACAGCATATCGAAAGTTGGCAGGACGGGAAAAGATTACTTTTCATATGTTTGCGCGTCGGGCAGCTTTACTCCGCTCGGATATAAGGTGGGCGCAAAAAGCAAAAAGAGGTTTAAGTTTCTTGCATATCTTAAAAGCGTCATCGGCGAATACAAGATCTGGAATATTCCCGCCCGCATAGAGCTGGACGGGCGCGTCATCGACGGGCCCTTTACCCTGATAATGGCGATAAATTCTCCATCCTGTTTCAGATTCCGATTCAATAAAATGTTCGATCCTGACGGAGACGGGATCCATCTTCTGCTTATAAAATCGCCTAAGCGGCGCGGCATAGCGGGCGCGGCAAAGATGTTCTTCCTGTTTTTCAGGGCTTTCTTTATAGGCTTCAAAAAGCTGTACGACAAAAAGAATATGCTGTTCCTTCCCGTCCGCTCTTTTGATATGAGCCTTGAAAGTCCGACGGCGTTCGACCTTGACGGGGAGCTTTATATCCTTGAAGGGGACTTGAAAACAGAGTGTCTGCCGCCGCCCTTCACAATAAAAATTTACGCGCCGAAAAAATCTTAAAAACCGCAATATCCGCACTTTAATTATGCGTTTTGAAAAGATAAAAGCCGTTTTGATGTCAACGGCTTTTCATTTTACATACATATCGTTCGCGCGGGGCTAAGGCTTAAGCGTATCCGCTGTCCCGCTTCTCCGCGAGCGTTTTTTTGCGCGAGGTGATTTTTGTCGGCTTGATTTTTGCGGGAAAGTCCGCTACTGTCTTGATTTTTTGGAGAGGCGGGAAAAGGCGTAGCCTTTCGCGAGGCCTCCGACGGAGGTTTCGCGGTAGTCGGGGTTCATATCCTTGCCCGTCTGATACATGGTGCGCACTACGGCGTCGAAGGAGATCTGGCGCGAGCCGGACAAGAAGGTCGCAAGCGAAACCGCGTTTATCGCCCTCATCGCGGCGACGGCGTTGCGCTCGATGCAAGGGATCTGCACGAGGCCGTCCACGGGATCGCAGGTCAGCCCGAGGTGATGCTCCATTGCTATCTCGGCGGCGTACTCAAGCTGGTCGAGGCTCATGCCCTTAAGTTGGGCTACTGCTGCCGCAGCCATGCTGCAAGCGGTGCCGCACTCCGCCTGACATCCGCACTCCGCGCCGCTTATCGAGGCGTTTGTCTTGACGAGGTCGCCTATTATGCCCGCGGCGGCAAGCGCGTCGACTATCTTATCCTCGCCGTATTCGTATTTGACCTTTTCGTACATCAGCACGGCGGGCAAAATTCCCGACGCGCCGCAAGTGGGGGCGGTGACGATCCTTCCTCCCGCCGCATTTTGCTCGGACACGGCGTAGGCGTAGGCGCATACAAGGCGATTTTCGCGGTTTTCGGGCTCCTCGTCCTCGATCACCTGATCGAAAAGAGTCTTGGCCTTGCGCTCCGTGCAAAGTCCTCCCGGCAGCGTGCCGCTCTTCATAAGCCCGCTGTACACGGCGTTGGACATCGCCTGCCACATCTCAAGCAGATATTCCCTTATCCCGTCGCCCTCAAAACGCGAGACATATTCGGCAAGACCAATGCCCTGCGATTCGCAATAAGTCTTTATCTCCTCGAAAGAGTTGTGCGGATAGACGTCCTCCGCTTCGACATACGGCACGCCCTCCATGGCTATGGCACCGCCCCCGACGGACAGCACGCGGCAAGTCTTTATCTGCCTGCCCTCGCCGTCGTACGCGTAAAGGTCCATCGTGTTGGGATGCTCGACGCGAGTCGCCGCGTCAAAGACCACCTCGACAGGTTTTGTAAACGTCTTTTCAAGCACCTTATCAGTGCCGTGCCCCATGCCCGTCAGCGCGAGCGAGCCGTACAGCACCGCTTTGAAGGACTGCGCACCCGGCACAAGCCGCTCGAAACAGACCGCCGCTCTTTCGGGGCCCATGGTGTGCGAGCTGGACGGCCCGCGGCCTATCTTATATAACTCCCTGAGACTTTTCATGATCCCTCCGCAAAAATTATATCGCATAAGAGGCGCAAAGGCAATAGAAATCGCGTTGCAATTTGTTGGTTTCCCTCCTACTCTTCAAAATGTAAGATTCGATTTGTTTGCTTCCCACCCTAGAAAAAGCAAGATTAAATTTACTTCTTCTCCGCCAAAAAAACGCAAAGATTTAAGCGGGCGACTTCAGGGCGGCAGAGCGGCTTTTGCGCTTCAAGGCGCGACGCGCCCGCCAAATCAAAAAAATTTGCAAAAATTTATGGTATCTGCCCCTATCGATTTGCCAAAAAACAACAAAGTGTGCTATCATTATGCGAAATTAAGTAAAAAATAAATTTTATACGCGCCACGCGCGCGTCGGACACTTGGATATGAAAAGAGACGACCTTCGCAACATCGCAATAATAGCGCACGTCGACCACGGCAAGACAACGCTTGTGGACGGCATGCTTAAACAATCGGGCACTTTCAGAGAGAATCAGCAAGTGGCCACTTGCGTCATGGACTCCGGCGATCTCGAGCGCGAGCGCGGCATAACCATACTTGCCAAAAACACGTCCATCCACTATAACGGCGTAAAGATCAACGTCATTGACACCCCGGGGCACGCGGACTTCTCCGGCGAGGTCGAGCGCGTGCTGAAGATGGTCGCCGGCGTAGTCCTGCTTGTGGACGCCGCGGAAGGGCCTATGCCTCAGACGCGATTCGTGGTGCAAAAGGCGCTGGAGCTTGGGCTTAAGATCATCATCGTCATAAACAAGATAGACCGCCCCGACGCGCGCCTTGACGAAGTCGCCGATGAAGTGTTGGAGCTTCTTCTAGACCTTGACGCCACGGACGAGCAGCTTGCAAGCCCTATCCTCTACTGCTCGGGCAAGGCGGGCACCGCCACTACGGACTATCATGTGCCGGGCAAGGACCTCAAGCCTCTTTTCGACGCTATACTTAACTATATCCCCGCTCCCGAAGGCGACGAGACGGGCGAGCTTCAGCTGCTTGTCTCCGCGATAGACTACAACGACTATGTCGGGCGCATAGGCATCGGCCGCATAGAGCGCGGTAGGATAAATATGGCAAAAGAAGTCGTCGTTTGCGATTATCACAGCGGCATTTCCCCATACAAGAGCAAGATAGTCAACCTGTTTCAGATAGAGGGCCTCAAGCGCGTGCCCGTCGAGGACGCGTACGTAGGCGACATCGTCTGCTTCAGCGGAATTGAAAATATCACCATAGGCAACACCATCTGCTCCCCGCAAAAGATAGAGCCCGTCCCCTTCGTCAAGATCGTCAACGACAGCCCCTTCGCGGGCAAAGACGGCAAGTACGTCACCTCCCGCCACCTGAGAGACCGCCTGTTTAAGGAGTTGCAAAAAGACGTCTCTTTGCGCGTGTATCAGACCGAAACTCCCGATACGTTCAAAGTCTGCGGCAGAGGCGAAATGCACCTGTCCATACTTATCGAAACCATGCGCCGCGAGGGCTACGAGTTTGGCGTTGGCACTCCGCGCGTAATTTATAAGACGATAGACGGCGTAAAATGCGAGCCTATGGAGCGCCTCTTTATAGACGTCCCAAGCGACTGCGTCGGCGCCGTCATGGAGCGCATGGGCATAAGAAAAGGCGAGCTTGTCACAATGGATCCCGTGGGCAGCCGTATCCGCATGGAGTTCAAGATCCCCGCGCGTGGCCTGTTCGGGTTCAAAAACGAATTTCTCACGGATACCAAAGGCGAAGGCGTCATGAATCAGCTCTTCGACGGCTATGCGCCCGCAAAAGGCGCGATACAACACCGCTTTACGGGCTCTCTCGTCGCGTACGAGACGGGCGAGGCGACCACCTACGGCCTGTTCAACGCGCAGGATCGCGGACAGCTGTTCATCACCCCGCAAACCCCCGTATACGAGGGCATGGTCGTGGGCGTAACGCCTAAGAGCGAGGACATCCGCGTGAACGTCTGTAAGCAAAAACAGATGACAAATATGCGCGCCGCGGGCAGCGACGAGGCCCTGCGCCTGAACACTCCCCGCAAGATGAGCCTTGAGGAATCACTTGAATTCTTAGGCGACGACGAGATGCTTGAGATCACGCCGCACAACATCCGCGTGCGCAAGGTCATACTTTCGGGCGAGAAACGTCTGAAACTTGCCTTTGGCAAAAAGAACGAACAAAATCAATGACTTTAAGCGGCTTAAAGCAAAAGCCGCTTTTATTTTCGCGGAAAACCCGCAGACTGCGGCTTGACAATCTTAAAAACGCATGCAATAATCTGTTTGTAAAGCGAGGTGAATTTATGTCTTATTACACTCCCGACGATATCAAACGCGCAGGCAGACGCGCCGTAGACATCAGAGAAAAGGCGCAAAACCATGACGCAAGTTGCTTCTACGACGGCAGAAGATACGCCATCGAGGTGCTTGCGCCCGCAAGCGAATCGCTCGCGCATGAATTTCTCGACTACATTTACGATTGCGAATCCGCTTACAGCCCTAACTTCGGCAAGTTTATCGACGGGCTGGAGCACTATGCCGGCGCGGGCTTCAAAATAATGATAGAAAGCTTCCAATCAAGAAATAAGTGACCTTCCCGCCGCGGGAGGCTTAACAAAACGCAAATTTGCAATAGGCTTGTCAATTTGGCAAGCCTTTGATTTTTGCGCCCAAGACAAACGGAAATAAATCGAAAACAAAAATAAGATATCCAAAAAGTTTTGAAAACCGGCTGAAAATATAAAGGTCGAACGATCTTGAAAAACTTTTACCCGACAAATCAAAAAGAGCGGAGGGTTCCGCTCTCGTTTAAGGCGCGTTTAAGCGCCAAAACATTGCCGCATAATGGCTTGCCGCATGCCAAAACAAGCTGCCAAGGCTAAGATAGCGCCCTGCCCTTTTATCTGTCCTTATACGGGACGTATTCCACGGACGAGAAGAAGGTGGACATGGGCAGGTCTCTCTGCTGTTGAAATTCCGGCTCGAGCTGTTTCATATATCTTTTCGCCTCGGCCTTATCGTAGAATTTTGCCGCTTTGTCCTCGGTGAGGCCGAAGGTTATCGCCTTGTGTCTCAACTCGCCGTACGAGTCAAAATCGGGACCGTTGCTGAAATAGACGTAGTTTGGCGCCATGCCGTACTTCTGGCAGCGCCTCTTCGCCTCGCTTGTAAGGGTAAATCTTATCATATATTCGTCAAACCAACCCATAAAACTTCCTCCAAACAATAAGTTTTTATGTCAATGTTTTTCCTCTAAAGCTCTATCCTCGAGGCAAGCGCGCGGGAGAGCGTGCTTTCGTCGGCGTACTCTATCACGCTGCCCTCGGGGAGGCCGCGCGCGATACGCGTGCACTTTATGCCGAGGGGTTTAATAAGGCGAGCGATGTACATCGCGGTCGCCTCGCCCTCCACGTCGGGATTTGTGGCGAGGATGACCTCCTCCACTCCGTCAAGCCTGTCAAGCAGCTCCTTTATGCGGATGTCGTTGGGGCCGATGTGTTCAAGCGGAGAGATCACACCTCCAAGCACGTGA
>CANQCC010000047.1 GCA_947589635.1 uncultured Clostridia bacterium
GAGGGGAAGGCGAAGGCCGCCGTCGCCTATGCCCAATTTTTCTGCCGCATACTTGACCGGGATGGGGTTGACCTCGTTGAACAGCGCGCGCACAAATGGCAGCAGGGCAAGCTGCTTTTTCGCCGCGGAGGCAAAATCTCCTCTCAGACAATCCCCCGCCATGTCCGAGACGGGACGGGGAAGAATGTTGCTCGCCACGCTTATCACGCCCGCGCCGCCCACAGCCATGACGGGGACGGTTATGCCGTCGTCGCCGCTGTACACGGCAGCTTTGCCGTCCGCCTCGATGACGCAGCGCTCGATCTGCTCCATATTGCCGCTCGCCTCCTTGACGGCGACTATGTTGTCCACGCTTCTCGCAAGCGCCCCGAAGGTCTCGGGAAGCATGTTTACGCCCGTGCGGGAGGGCACGTTGTACAAAATCAGGGGCAGGCGCGCCGCCTTTGCAACTCGCGTGAAGTGCTGCTTCAGGCCGCTCTGCGTGCATTTGTTGTAGTACGGCGTGACCACAAGCGCTCCGTCCGCTTTAAGCTCCCGCGCAAGCGCCGCGTTTTCCTCAGCTGCCGCCGTAGAGTTGCTGCCTACGCCCACTATCACGGGGATAAGTCCGCGCAGTTTTGCGACGGTAAAGGAGATTATCTTTTTCTTTTCGGCGGCGGTGAGCGTGGCGGGCTCCCCCGTAGTCCCAAGTGTGACGACGGCGGATACTCCTCCCGCAAGCTGCATATCGAGGAGGGTCTCGTATGCCTCAAAATCGACTTCGCCGTCCTTGAACGGCGTTATAAGCGCGGTCGCGACTCCTTTGAAGATCATAGGCTGCCTCCCGCCGCGATCTCCATGATCTGTACCGCGTTGAGGGCGGCGCCCTTTAAGATGTTGTCCGCGACTATAAACAGATTTACGCCGCTTTTCACGCTGTCGTCAAGGCGCACGCGCCCCACGAAGACCTCGTCCCGTCCACTGCATTCAAGCGGAGTTGGATATATCCCGCGCGCGGGATCGTCAAGCAAAATTATGCCTTTCCCGCCGCGCAGCGCCGCTTTCACCTCGTCAAGCTCGCAGTCCTTTTCAAACTGGACGTTGACGGACTCGCTGTGCGCGTTGAAGACGGGTACTCTTGTCGCGGTCGCGGTCACGGGAAGGTCGGGACGATGCAAAATTTTGCGGGTCTCCACCTTCATCTTCCACTCCTCTTTGGTGTAGCCGTCCGGCAAAAACACGTCGATGTGCGGCAGGATGTTTCCCGCTATCGGCCGGGGAAATTTTTCAAGCTCTCCTATGCCCGCAAGCCCGTTTTGCAAGTCGCACACGCCGCGCACTCCCGCGCCCGAGACCGCCTGATAGGTGCTGTAAACCACGCGTTTTATTTTGAACGCGTCCTCCAGCGGCTTCAAGGCGACTACCGCCTGTATGGTCGAGCAGTTGGGATTGGCGATTATGCCGCGGGAAAGTTTTACGTCTTCGGGATTGACTTCGGGCACGACGAGGGGCACATCTTCGTGCTGCCTCCACTGCGAGCTGTTGTCAATGACCGTGGCTCCGATACGCGCAAACAGCGGCGCGAATTTTGCCGAAACCGCCGCTCCCGCCGAGAACAGCGCGAAATCCACTTTGCCCGCAAGCTCGCCCACGGCGTCCTCGGTAAGCTCGCGCACGACGACGTCCTCGCTAAAAAACTTCATCTTCAGCCCCGCGCTCTTCGCCGAGGCAAACAGATAGAGAGTTTTTATGGGGAAATTGCGCTTTTCAAGCACTTCGATAAATTTTCGTCCTACCATGCCGGTCGCGCCGACTATGGCAACATTATACGCTTTCATAGCACCTCCGATGTCTATTTAATTGTATGTAAAAGCGCGAATATTGTTGAAAGCGGCATGGATAGGGCAAGCCACGCGGCGCGAATTTTTTTTTGCGATGAGGTTGATATGACGATACCCATTGTCTTATGGAAGCCTGCCTAAGGCACGTCGCGCGAAAAATCGCAAAACATTCGATCGCATACGCGCGGGACGGAAAACGCAGAGGCTTTTGCCCTTATACGCACGCGAATATCGCTAAAACGCTCGCTTGCATGCGCGCACGCGCGTGTACGTAATACGGTTATATCTATAAATTAACAATATATAAAATATATTTATTGCAATATCGTTTGATATTTGCGCGAAAGTATTGTATAATCCAAAATGTACAAATATAGGGGTCATCCCCGACTGTCGCTCAAGGAGTGAATATGGCGTCTTACAACAACGAACAGACGGCGCGCGCCGCAAAACCCAGAAAGTTGCTGCTCAAATCCCTCTTCAAGGACGCGCAGGTCCGCGTTGAACCGGAGGAGCCGCAAAAGGTGCTCGTCGCGGGGCTTGCGGAGGCAAAGCAGGTCAAACAATATCCGGATACGTTCTTCTCGCGCGGGTTCAAGGTGCTGAGAGGGGAGTTTGGCTTACTTTTCAAAAGTTCGCTGTTTTTCATTTTGTTCACGCTGCCGTTTGCGGTGATCCTGTTCTGGTTTGCGGGATACTTTGAAAACCACATAGTTTTTGACGGGACCTACAACTTTATGGGCGGCATAGGCGTCGGCTATCCTTTCGGCGCGGGCGACAACATCGCGCTCAGCGTGCGCAACCTCTATTGGGAGGTCAAAGAGCCCGTATATATGATGCTTGCGGCCACGCTTATAATTGGCGCTATCGGCTGGTCTGGGCTGTTTTACGCCGCGAAGCGCAGCTATTATCAGGACTACTATAAAAAGGCGTTCAGGACGTACGGCATAGGCTTTGCCAAGCATTGGTGGAGGTTCTTGCTGTTTGGCGGCGTCGCAATTTTGGTCGGCGCGGCGCTTGTCACGGCGCTTATGAATCTGTTGGCTCAACAGCAGATATCTTCGGCGAATGCCGGGGACTATTGCGCGGTCGTGTTCAGTTTTATCTTCGGCGTGCCGATCATAATGATACTTCTCGTCGCGCTGTCGCTGTCCGTAAGCTATCAGCTTAGCGTCCTCGATTCTTTGAGGGACGCGATCGTGGTCATCGTAAACAACATCGTCTCAAGCATAATCGTGCTTGCGCTGTCCGTGGCGCCGCTGCTTCTTCTGTTGCTTGGGCAATTTTTCTCGATAGTGACATATATCGCGATGGCGCTTATAGGTTTTACGCTTATGGCGCTCATGTGGACGGCGCTTGTAAACAGGGGCATGGTCAAGTGCCACAACCGCTTCGAGGACGGCGAGCGCGCCTCAAAACAGGCGGCGGCTAAGGCTGCAAAGAGCGGGAAATCTCAATATGTAGGCGCCGGCGCTCCCGCAAAGAAAAAGCAAAAGAAGCAGGCCGTCCATTATCAGAATCCCAAAAAGAAAAAGAAAAATAAGTAAAAGAGAAAAATTATGGCGAGTATTATAAAATTCGGCGCAACGGCAAACCAGCTGTTGGGCCTTGCTATCGAAGCAAAAAAAAATAATGATGTCGTCAAGCAGGTCGACTTCCTTAAAAGAGCGATCGAGGCCGACCCCCATTGCGCAAGGGCGTATATTTACCTTGCGGAGGCGTATATCGAGATGAACAGCTACGCCGACGCAAATGATACGCTTTTTGTCGCGCTTGCAAACAGCCTTGAGGCGGGCGAGCAAAAACTTATCTTTGGGCATCTCGCGATAAATTATGACGAACTTGACATGAGGGACGTCGCGGAATACTATGCGGGAGAGGACGAGGACGCGCGCGGCATGTATATCGACCCCGACAAGAGATTCGCGCCGGAGTTTGAGGAGCGCGTGTACGATGGCGACGACGACGAAGATGACTATGACGACTTTGAAGACTTCGACGACGAAGAGCTTGACGAAGACGACGAGAACGACATACAGACTGTCAGACAGCGCAATATTGCGGAGCTTAAGAAGGCCAACCGCCTTATGGGGCAAAGGCAATTTGACGGCGCAATAGACACACTTACCCACATCAGAGGCGACGATCTTACGATGGCAACGGCAAGCGAACTTCTGCTGCTTTGCCTTATGCTTAAAAAGGACAACGATACCGCCATCGCTTTGGGCGAAAAAATGGTGGCGGAAAACCCCGACTCCATGCAAGCGAAGACTATCCTTGCCACGGCGTACCTGATGAAGGACCGCAAGGAGGAGGCGGACGCGCTTATCGACGTCATTTTGCAAAAGGAATACACCACCACGTCGGATATAATGTTTGTTTTGCCATCGCTTATAAACAGCGACAGGCACGACCAGGTGATAAAATACATGCGCCGTCTCATCAAACTTGGCGAGCGGCATCCGGACATGATGCTTTGGTTTGCCGAGGCGCTTTTTAACGCCGGCGAGAAGGACGAGGCGATAAAGGCTTTGCGCGAATCCAACATCCTGTTTGGCAGGCGCTCGAACGCCGACTATTACATCCCGCTGTTTGCAAGCGGCAAGGTCTCAAGCGTGGAGTACAACAATACCATCCCCGATAAGGAGCGCAAAGCGAGGGAAAGGGCGCTGAACAAC
The DNA here is from genome assembly GCA_947589635.1 of uncultured Clostridia bacterium. GTDB lineage: Bacteria > Bacillota > Clostridia > Christensenellales > CAG-917 > CAG-475. The sequence goes on from CANQCC010000047.1 coordinate 4,499, forward strand.
TTTATGGATATGGCCCACGAGGAGAGCGCGCGGCTTATAAGCGAGGGAGGAAGCAAGGCGCAAAAGATCCTCGACCTTGCGGAGTGGGCGCTTTTGATGGAAAGCAACGAATTTCAGGAACGCCTTGTGCAAAAACTTGCGCTTACCGATACGCCGGAGTGCGCGAAACTTTTAAGAGATCGCCTGCTGAGAGCCGACCTCGAGATGGAGATCATGATCCCCATCGTCATCTACTTTTTGGAAAAGGCGGATCTTGGCGAAGAACCGGTGATAAAAGTCGTGGCGCAGGACATATATAAAGAGGTCAAGATCAACAGCAATCTGCAATTCCATCTTTGCCCGCCCAACCTCAAGTATGCCGTTTGCCACGCGATATGCTCCATAATCTATTATGAGACGCGGCCGCAAAAATACGTCGACCGCGCGTTTGACGCCATAAAGCAGATCGTCTCGGGAGGCGACAAAATAGTCGACGCGGAAAAACTTGACGAAATATCGCGCTTCAGAAGCGTCAGAACGCTGTACGCCGCCATCCTCGGCAAAGTCTATGAGGGCGAGGTGTCGGCGGCCGACAACATCAAAGGGAACAATCTTGTGGCAAGAACTTACAACAGGTACTACGCGACCTTGTTCGGAGAAGACGATGGACGAAAAGAATAAAGAATCCATGTTAAAAGCGCTTGACGTCATGCTCGACGAGGAAAGGCCGTATCCGGAGCGCCTCGAAGCGTACGAATATCTGCTTGAGGACTGCGACGAGATCGTGGACGTCATGCTTGAAAAACTGTATGCTGCAGACGGCGAGACCGGCAAAATGCTGATGGAGATCCTCGCGGGCTATAAGGGCAATAAGGCGATCTTCATGGGGCTTGTCAGCTATCTTTACAAGGGCGAGGACGTCGCGCTGTTTGCAAGGCTCATAGGCGGCTACGGCGACGAGCAGGGAATAGAAGTGCTAAAAAGCTTCCTAAACGAATACGAGCCCAATTATAACGAATATATGGAGATCCGCAACGCCATCGAGGAGCTTGGCGGCGATTGCGATTTTAAGCAGGACTTTTCCGACGACCCGCTGTACCGCTACCTCAAGGGGCTTGACGAGGAAGAAACCGACTCCCGCCGCTCCCCCTTCGAGGGCTTGTGGAAGGATGAGGACGAGGAGTGCGACGATGACGACTGTCATTGCGACGACGATTGCGACGACGATTGCGACTGCGACGACGATTGTCATTGTCATGACGATTGTGACTGTGATGACGATTGTCATTGCCATGGCGACGAGCATCCTCGCCACCAGGAGTGACGCCTTCAAGCGGTTTGAAACTGTTGCCGTCCTTTTGGGCGGCTTTTGATTTTGCCGCTTTTTTTGCGCGGATGAGGGCAGTAAGTCTTATTGCGACAAAAATCACGCCTTTTGTTATCACTATCGCGGTCAGAGCAATGCCGACGGCGCTCATTATCGGGTACATCGTATCCACCACGGCGTCAAAGCCCACAAAGCTTATGGGATAGGCGACAAGCAGGCAGAAAAATATTACGGGCGCGCGAAAATTGTCGCTCGCAAGGCTTCTCAGGCGCTTTATCCCTTCCGCCGCGGCGCGAATTTTGTCGGAGACTATCTTCAGCGAGGACACCAGCGTCGTAAATATCGCCGCCGCTATCAGCACTCCGCATACGGGTTTAAGCCCGAAGCGCTCGGATACGGCAAGCACGGGCATGGAGGACGCAGCTCCGTCCGCAAGCACTACGGTCTGAAGCATAAACAGCATGGCGAACAAAAACAGCATGATAAATCCGCCCGCCGCGATAATCTGTTTATGCGTCAGCTTTTTCCCCTCTTCGGACATCATCACGCCGCTTAATAATACGTCAAGTCCGCTGTACGCGACGGGCTTGATAAGCGAGAAGGGCGCGGAGTGGGGTTGCGGGTCGAGCTTGAAAAATATCAGCGCCACGCAAAGCACTATGAGAGGCACTATGACGCTGTTTGCGACCTTTATGCGCTCTATGCCAAGCACGACGATCATCCCGCCCGCTATCGCCATCACAAGCCCGAGCGCGGGGACTCCGGTCATGGAGCCGAGCACGAACTCGCCGCCCGCAAGCATGGATACGAGGGATATCCCCGCCGAAAAGAATATGCCAAAGTTTATAAGTTTTCCGTTTGGAATAAGCTTCAGCTTGCCCGCAAGTAAAAACAGCACGGCAAGCAGAGCCATACATACCGACGACAGCGCCACGTTAAGAGGAGACGCCGCGCCGAAAAACAGCGCAAGCTCCTTGCCGCTTGAAAATCCCGCGCCTATCGCCGTGCCTATGTACAAGAATGCTATCTTAAGCGCCTCGGCCATACTTAAGCGTATGAAAATAAAATAAAAATAATTCGAGGGTAGAAACAGACATAATAGGAAAAGGCAAAGACCGGAAAAATTGGACGAGGAATTTATATTGCCTCAAATCGCGTAACAGGCGGTTTATGCAAACAAAAATGCGGCTTTAAGACCGCATTTTGAAATTTGACGCATATATTTTCATTTTCGCAAGGCCTCAATAAGGGCAAGCGCTTTTGGCGCCGCGTCTTAAAGATTGACAAAGGGTCAGATCCTTGCGACCTTGCTGTCCCTTGCGGCGGCGGCTACGGCGGCGGCTACGGCGGGAGCAACTCTTGGGTCGAACGCCTTGGGAAGGATGTTCGTCTCGGAAAGCTCGTCGTCGGCGACCAGCGAGGCGAGCGCTTTTGAAGCCGCGATCTGCATCTCGTCGTTGATGTCGCTTGCGCGCACGTCGAGGGCGCCTCTGAAAATGCCGGGGAAGGCGAGCACGTTGTTTATCTGATTGGGGAGGTCGCTCCTACCCGTCGCCACTATGCGCGCGCCCGCTTTAAGGGCGAGGGCGGGGTCTATCTCGGGCGAGGGATTTGCCATTGCGAACACGATTGGATCCTGCGCCATATGCGAGACCATTTCGGGCTTTAAGACGTCCTTAGCGCTTACGCCTATAAACACGTCCGCGCCGTGCGTAGCCTCGAAGAGTCCGCCCTTTATGCCGCGGGGATTTGTGACTTTTGCAAGTTCGCGTTGAGGGGCGTTAAAGGAGGGGGAGTCTTCGATAATGCCCGCTCTGTCGCAGATGACCAGATCCTCGGCGCCGAGCGCGATGAGGAATTTAGCGATCGCTATGCCCGCGCTGCCCGCGCCGTTTATGACTATCTTTGCCTTAGAAACGCTTTTTTTGACTATCTTCAAGGCATTGTGCAGGGCGGCGGCAAGCACTATCGCGGTGCCGTGCTGATCGTCGTGGAAGACGGGGATGTCGCACAGCTTTTTGAGGCGCGCTTCGACCTCGAAACAGCGCGGAGCGCATATGTCCTCGAGATTTATGCCGCCGAAACTCTTGGAGATGTTGTAGACGACGTTTACAAACTCGTCCGCATCCTGTGTGGAGACAAGTATGGGGATAGCGTCTATGCCCGCGAACTCCTTGAACAGCACGCATTTGCCCTCCATGACGGGCATACCTGCGACGGCGCCTATGTTGCCGAGGCCGAGTATTGCCGAGCCGTCCGTTATGACCGCGACGGTGTTGTGACGGCGAGTCAGTTTATAGCTTAAATTTTCGTCGCGCTGTATCGCGAGGCAAGGCTCCGCGACTCCGGGAGTGTAGGCGAGGGATAGCGAATCCTTGTCGCATACCTTTACGCGGGACGCCGTTTCAAGCTTTCCCGCCCATTCGAAGTGTTTTTTAAGAGATTCCGACCTGTAATCCATAACTACCTCATTCGGGTTTTGACGATGTCATTTTACTACTTTTTTATTATTTGCACAACTCCTTGTTCAAAAGTCTTGAAAAGACGGCGCAAAATAGTTTATAATCTCGGTATGAGACAAATACGTTTTGACGAAATAGTTGACGCCGTAAGCGGGCTTGCGGCGGCGTGCGTAAGATTGAGCGCGTCCGCAAAGCGCGCTATGGCTGCCGCGTGCGAGCGCGAGGAGTGCGCCTATGCCAAGGCGGCGCTCGACATGCTTATAAAAAATGCGGAACTTGCCGAGAGCGAGCGCTTGCCCGTGTGTCAGGATACGGGAATGGCGTGCGTGTTTGTAAAACTCGGGCAGGACGTGCACATCGAGGGCGGTCTACTTAAGGACGCCGTGGACGAGGGCGTGCGCAGAGGATACGCAAAATACGGCTGCAGGGCCAGCGTGCTCGATCCTATCACGCGCGTGAACACGGGTGACAACACTCCCGCCATACTGCATGTGGAGCTTGTCAAGGGCGACAGGATGGAAATTACGCTGCTGCCAAAGGGCTTCGGCAGCGAGAACATGTCTAAACTTTATATGTTGACTCCCGCCGAGGGCATAGAGGGCGTAAAGCGCTCAGTGATCGCCGCGGTCAAGGCGGCCGGGGCAAATCCCTGCCCACCTATCGTGGTGGGCGTGGGCATAGGCGGCACCGCGGAAAGAGCTATGCTGACCGCAAAAGAACAGCTGCTTCGGGAGGTCGGACAGCCAAGCGAGGACGCATTTCTTGCAGACCTCGAAAGGCAATTGCTTGACGACATCAACGCGCTTAAGATAGGCGCGCAGGGCTTTGGCGGGGGCAACACCGCGCTTGCCGTGCACATAGGCAAATATCCTACGCACATCGCAAGCCTTCCCGTCGCCGTAAACATCCAATGCAACGCCGTTAGGCTTGAAAGGACGGTGCTTTGATGGACGCGAAAATTTTGAATTTACCTTGCAATAAAGAGGCGCTCGCGGGACTCAAAGCGGGCGAATATGTGTTGATATGCGGCACGCTGTACACGGGAAGAGACGCTGCGCATAAGCGAATCCTGGACGCCATCCAAAGCGGAGCTCCGCTGCCGTTCGGACTTGAGGGGCAGGGGATATACTATGTGGGACCTTGCAAAAAGGACGGGAAGATAATCTCGGCGGGGCCTACGACGTCTTACAGAATGGATGGGTATGCGCCCGAACTCTACGCGCGCGGAGTGGCAGTCACCATTGGCAAGGGGGACAGAAGCGACGAAGTGCGCAATGCGATAAAAAATTTCGGCGGAGTATATCTTGCGGCGACAGGCGGCGCGGGCGCGCTGTACGCAAAGGCGATAACAAGTTGCGAGGTCGTGGCGTACGACGACCTCGGGACGGAGGCAGTACACCGCCTCCGGGTGGAAAATTTCCCCGCGATCGTCGCGATCGACAGCGAAGGCAACAGCATTTACGAGAGGTGAAAAATGCGATATAAAGAGGTGCGCAGCGCGGACGACGTCTGCGAACTTGTCGAAGAATTGGGATTTTTGCCATTTTTTGCCAACGATATAGAGGGTTTTTCTATCGAGGAACGCTGCCCGAAGGAACTTTGGTTTTCGGACGTCGAGGGACCTTGGGAGTGGAAAGGCCCCGTCATCAAAAAGTGCGCCGCCCTTTACGGCAAGCTGTTTTGCGGCAAGGCGGGCTACGTAAGCAAAGAGTGGCTGCCGCATTTTGCCAACTTCAGGCGGGACGGCTATGACTACGACTCCCGCGAGGACGAGGGTCTGACGCTTGCAAAAGATTCCTACATATTTAACACCGTGAAGAGCGAGGGCAGGGTGATATCGCGCCGTCTCAAGCAGCTTTGCAACTACCGCGAGGGAGGCAATAAGGGCTTTGATACGGTCATGACCCGCCTGCAAGCGCAGACCTATATCTGCGTGAGCGACTTCGTCTACGACCGCGACAAGCACGGCAAACCCTACGGCTGGGGAGTCGCGGAATACTCCACGCCCGAAGCGCTGTTCGGCGAGGATAGCGTACGCAGCGCCTACAAATTCAAGCCCGAAAAGTCCCGCGAACTTATCTTCGACCACTTAAAAACCATCCTCCCAAACGCGAGCGAACTCCAGATCAACAAATTGCTTGGAATTTGAATTTATTCGAAACTGGAATTTGCCCGGAATTTGAAAGTCTCCCGCAATCTGAAACGATCGCAAAAAACTATCTGAACAATAAAAGCTTTATATAAAAACCAAATCATAATAAAAAACGGCTCGCCGCCGTTTTTGCATATATGGCATTTTATTCCGACAACTCCCGCATATAAACAGCCTGTTTTGCTGTGTTATCCCTTTCAAATTGAAAAATCTGTTTCCTGCCATGCGTCAATTATCGCTCTTATTTGGATAGTACAAGCGAAATTACAGAAATCAATGAACAGATGGCAAAGAATCTTTTCTATCCAACGAGAGATAAATCGGCGTTTATAAAAACCGGTTCAGCTTTTAACGAAGATCATTATAATCATTATTTAGCAGATAGGAATAATTATCTAATAAAAAGTTTTCTAGAGCGGATAATGTAAAAGTATTTTCGTCATAATGACCAGCGCGAATATTGAAAGCGTTTTTTTGCCCGGGGCTTCCTATGCGCGGGAGGGGGCGCGGGTATACTCGGCGGAGTCGGAGCCGAAAGATTTTTGGCGGAATATCTTGTTGATTGTCGAAATCGCCAAGGGGATGAAGATGAGGACGCTTACTGCCTCCGCGATGGGGAATGCCGTCCAGAAGCCCTTAAGCCCCATAGAAGTGTACTTGGCAAGCACATAGCCGAGGGGAAGGAGTATGCCTATCTGGCGCAGCAGGGAGATGAGCATCGCCTTGACGCCGTGGCCTACCGCGTTGAACATCGCTATCATTATGACTCCGAATGCGGCGGGGACGAAGCACACGGAGCACAGTCTGAGCGCCTCGCAGCCCACTGACATCCTTAGGGCGTTGTCTCCCACCGAAAACAGTTTGAGCAGCACGCCGGGCATGGCGTGGAAGAGCGCCATGACGACAAACATATACGCGAATGCGATCAGCATGGCATATCTGAAAGTCTTGTCGAAGCGCTGTCTGTTGCCCGCGCCGTAGTTGTAGCCCATTATGGGGAT